>JANOKE010000549.1:0-24726 GCA_031419135.1 Gemmatimonadaceae bacterium | reverse complement strand
CCGACGCGCCATCTGACGCCATGGTTGTTCGCGCCGTTCTCAAGGGCGACGTGGAGGCGTTTGCGCAACTCGTCGACCGGCATCACGGGCGCTGCCTGCGGGTCGCGACGCATCTGCTGGGAGATTCCGACGACGCCGAAGACGCCGTGCAGGATGCGTTCCTGCGCGCCTACAGGCACTTGGGGAGTTATTGCGAACGGGACCGGTTTGGCAGCTGGTTACTCCGAATTGTCGTGAATCAATGTCGTTCCCGGGCGACGCGTGAGGCTCGGTACGTACCGTTCGTTGCCGAACAGCATGAGCTTCACGTCGAATCAACCCCAACACGCGACGCCGTCGACCAACGTGCCGAACTCGAGCATGCGCTTGGTCAACTCGGCCCTGAACAGCGCGAAGCCGTCATCCTCCGCTTCGCCGAAGAACTGAGCTACGAAGAGATCTCCGCCCTCACCGGCGTCGGGGTGTCGGCGCTCAAGATGCGCGTCAAGAGAGCCTGTATCCGTCTGCACTGCCTGTTGACAGCGCACCTCCACACATGAGCCACATATGAGCACCCTGGGCGAGCCGCTTGATGCCATCCTTCCCGGCTGGGTTGTCGACGCGCTCCGCGAGCCGATGGACAGTCGCAGCGGTTCACGCGCCCGCATCATGACGGCGGTTCGGGCACTCCCAGCTCCGCGCCGTCACGCAGCCCCTATGCGTCCGTCGCGCTGGCTACGGCGCGGACTACTGTCACCGGCGGGCAGCGTCATGGCGATCACCGTGGTGGCGCTGGTTGGACTGCTGCGCATGAACACCGGCGGTACCGCCCTCACCGACATCGTGACTGTCACTCGAATCCTTGGCGATTCGGTGGTGCCGCGCCACGTCACGTCATCACTCGGTGGCGACAACCACTGGCTCGACACACTGCGTATCGTGGAGTTCGTTATTCGCGGCTCGTCGGTGCGCGCCGCTGCGGTCCTCGGCGATTTCAATCAGTGGCGGCGTGGTGGCACGCCGCTTGTCGCCAGTGGTCGACACGAATGGCGCGCCCGCGCGCTCGTGGCGCGTGATGCACTCAACGTGGCCTATCTTGTGAATGGCTCGCAGGTCATTCCCATCACGTCGGCAGTCGACGTGCGCGATTAGGCGTCGTCCGGAACCCGATTCGCACCGAGTCGTGTGGTTGTCTTGACGTCTTTTCTGGGATGCGTCGCACGGTCGCGATTGGCGGCGTTCTTCTTGCCGCCGCGTTGCGCCTTGCTTTTGCCAACCAGGCGAACGTTTGAGCGCTTGCGCCCCTGACCGCCCTTGCCGCCCTTCATTAGCACCTCCGTGGTGGTTGCCGCGTTGCGACGGCAAATATGAGGCGCTGCCGCGACGCCGTGATGTCCATGAGGTGGACCTGGGTGAGATGGGTCACTTACTGTCCCGCAACCGCCATGGCATTTTCTTCAACGGCTACGCGCAGCGGTTCGGTTCAATGGTACACCGGACAAATCTTTCCCGAATGCGGCCCGACAGTCGGGCCGGAGACCCTCGATGAGCGATGTGTCGTGTCGAGTTTTCACCTACTTCCACGCCGCAGCAAAGGCGGGGTGGATCGACATTGATGCGTTGCTCGACGGTTTCCCGCTCTCACGCGAATACCTCGAGACGCCAGGCAATCGAGTGCCCTGGGCTCTCTGGCGCCAGCTCTGCGAACGCTCGGCGCGCCAACTGGGAACGCCGGAACGCATTCGAGATTCCGGTGCGTTCGCAGTCAACCCGACGATTGCGGGTTTCTTCGGGCCGGCGATGACGCTTTTTTCGTCGCCCAAAGACATCTATCGCATCGGTTTTCGCTGGTTGTGCCCGTCGATCTATCGGTCGCACCTGTTCACGTACGAGGACCTTCCCGACGGACGGGTCCAATTGACCATCGAAGTGCGCGATGGGTACGAAGGATGTCTGTCCTTCATGCAGATGTTCGAGGGTGGACTCCGGGCGACACCCCGATTCGTGAAGCTTCCCGACGCGATCGTGCAGACGGCCACGCTTACGGATCGCAAGTCGGTTTTCGTGGTAACGCCGCCGGTGCACCGCACGCTGACGTCGCGATTCAGGCGATTGCTGCGCGCCTCCACCACATCATCGGAGATAGAGGCGGAGCTGACGTTTCAGCAGCAACAGCTCCTGGCCACGCATGAATCGCTGCGCACCAGCGAACGTTCGTTCCGCTCGGTGCTGGATGCATTGCCGGTGCTGATCGCCATTCAGCGCAAGGGCCGCATCGTGTACGCCAACCCGGCGATGGCGCGCGGTCTTGGAGTGTCACCGAGCGAACTGGTGGGCGAATCGCTGGAAGCCATGGTGATCGCCGAGGATCGAGAGCGCTTTCGGACAATAGTGGTCGCGCACGCCGGCGATCTGGGAAATTTGAAGGAGATTCGCATGCGCTCGGCGGCCGGCGTGCAACTGCATGCCGGTGCACTGGGTCTGCGCGAAGTGATGTTCGAGGGGGAAGCCGCAAACGGCCTGCTGGCGCTCGATCTTACGGAGCGTCAGCAGATCGAGGCGAAGCTCCGCGACAGCGAAGAGACCATGGCGGCGTTGATGACGACGCTCCCCGATCTCATTGTACGTCTCGGGGCGGACGGCATACTCCTCGACTCGCAGGGCGGCACGATCCTGCGGCGGGTAAGCTCCATTCACGGAGCGCGTGGACGCGCCCTGAGTGACCTGGTGGGTGTGGTACCCGGACTCACACACGAACTCCTTGCTCCGGGAATGGCGGCTGTGCACGATGCGATCGCCGATCGAAAGGTTCGTCAACTGGAACACGAGATCAGCTACGACGATGGATCGCAACGGGTATTCGAGGTGCGCATCGTGCCGATTGCTGCGCGCCCTGAGGTTTTGGGAATCGTTCGTGACGTGACCCGTCGTCGCGCCGAGGAACGACAGCTCGCGATCTCCGATCGCATGGTCTCCCTCGGGACGCTGGCGGCCGGTGTGGCGCACGAAATCAACAATCCGTTGACGTACGTCATGGGGAGCCTGAGCGAACTGGATCAGAGTCTCCAACGCATGCGCGGTGGCGCCTCTGCACTCGATGTCGCATCAATGCAGCCCGCGCTCGACCAGGCGCGCGAGGGCGTGGCGCGCGTCACTGCCATCGTGCGTTCATTGGGATCCATTTCGCGGGTCGACACGCGGCACGTTGAGCCGCTTGATGTGCATGACTTGCTCGAACAGGCGATCTCCATCACGGCCCATGAGCTGCGTCAGTGTGCGCGCCTCGTGCGCGCGTACGATGCGATCGCCCCTGTGATGGGTGACCGCGTGCAGTTGGTGCAGGTCATGGTAAACCTGCTGGCCAACGCGATTCAGGCGATTCCTGATGGCAAGCGTGATGACAACGAGATTCGGTTGGCCACAGGCGAATCGACCGAGATCGTCTGGATTGAGGTGCAAGACACGGGCAAAGGCATCCCGCCCGGCGACCTCGAACGCGTGTTCGATCCCTTCTTCACCACCAAGCCGCCCGGGCGCGGGACGGGGTTGGGGTTGGCGATTTCACATCGGATCGTCGGTGACCTGGGCGGATCGCTCACGGCGCGAAGCCTGGCCGGAAGAGGGACCACCATTCGGATGGAATTGCCGCGAGCGATCGTGTCGCCGCCGCCACCTGTCGAACGATCCACGGTCAGCACTCCCACCGCCTTGTCCGCCGCCAGCATTCTCATTGTCGATGACGAGCCGGTACTGGCCGAGATGGCGCGACGCGCGCTCAGCGATTGGCGAACCGATGTGGTGCATTCGGGGCGTGATGCCTTGGCACGACTGGCCGAAAACGCGCATTACGATCTAGTGCTCTGCGACATCACAATGCCGGAGCTCACAGGAGTCGACGTGTTTGAACAGGCGACTCGCGAGCATCCGGAGCTGATGCATCGGTTCCTTTTCATGTGTGGCGGCGTCACCACCGACCGGGCGCAGCGATTCCTCGACGACGTCAACCCGCCCGTACTATGGAAGCCGTTCGATACGGGCGAACTCAAAGACTGCGTCGGCTCAATACTCAGCGGGATGCCAACGACCTGATAGCTAGGTAGGTGAAACGTTCAGTCCGAGAGGACGAAGGTGACTTTCATGTCCACGCGATAGGTCATGACCTTGCCCTCCTCACACTCGACTTTCATGCTCGCGATCCAGGCGCCCTTGACGTTGCGGAGCGTCTTGTGGGCACGCGCGATGCCTTTTTCAATCGCATCTTCGAAGGATTTCTTCGAAGTGGACGTGATTTCCGTGACTTTGGCGACAGACATTCTCAGCGGGTCTGAGGGTGATATTGCGCCGTGGTGGCGCCTGGCAACTTCGACAAGCCTGTAGCTTCTCGGTTTGGTGGTCGATTTGCAAGCGGACGCGACCGGCGGTGTTGTGACGAATGGGCGATCCGTCGGGTTGAGGGGCATGCTCGGAGGTGCGTCGACTATTCTACGGCAGACCTTCGGCCACCCGCCCGCGACGCGCCGGGTTCGGGCCCACTCTCGCGCAACCCATCCCCGATTCCATGTCGCTGTATTCACGCTTACCCGGCGGCGCGCCTGTCACTGTCGCCGTTATCTCCGCGCTCTGTATCGTTGCTGGCTTCGCCAGTCTGTGGGGCGGCGGTACAACGCTGGCCGCCACGCTGCTGGTATTGGGCTATGTCGTTGGAATCCCGCTCACACTGATTGTCGGCGCCAACGCCACCGCTGGTCGGGAATCGCCCAGCGACCCCGACGCGCCACCGTATCCGTTCGCGACACTCGTTGGACTGGTCGTGTTCGCGCTCTACGTAATGACATTGGCGCCATCGACCGCTATGTGGGACACCAGCGAGTATATCGCCGCGGCGAAGACCCTCGGCGTTCCGCATCCGCCAGGCAACCCCGTGTTCGTGATGGTTGCGCACGCCTTCGCCGCGCTTCCCTTTCCCGTGGGCTACGCCGCACGGGTGAATCTGCTTGCCGCGACCACCAGCGCGATCTCGGCGGCTCTCTGGTTTTTGGTGGCGTATCGCTCGCTGGCTGGATGGAAACTGTCGCGTGCGCCGCGCATCGCTATTGCGGCGGGGTGCGCCTGGATTGGCGCCACGGCGTTCACGGTATGGAGCCAGAGCGTGGTCAATGAAAAAGTCTACACGCTCGCAATGCTCGGACTCGCCGCGTCCTCATGGGCCGCGCTGCGATGGCACGATGCTCCCGTACAGTCGCGTCGTGCTGATGGCTTCCTGCTGTTGGTCGCGTATCTCTGCGGACTGGGCTACGCCAATCATCCGGCCGGTTTTCTGCCGCTGCCGGCGTTTGCCCTCTTCGTGCTGCTGCGTCGACCCGCCACGCTGTTGCGCTGGAGGCTCGTTCTTACGGCGGCCGTGGTGCTTTTCGTGGGTCTCACGCCATTTGCCTTCGTACCAATACGCGCCGCGCACTTCCCCGGCATCAACGAAGGCGAGGCGACAGCATGTCTGAGTGGACCACAACTGGGGTGCACGCTCAGCGGCGAGACGTACAGCCGCGTATCGGGCATCATTCAGCGCGAGCAGTACGGCGGGCACGCGGTCGCCGAGCGTCAGGCGCCCATCGGCGGGCAGATCGGCATGTGGTGGCTGTATTTCAAGTGGCAGTGGATGCGCGATGCGTGGACGGAATATCCGGCAACGCAGTTGGTGTTTGCCCTGCTCTTTCTTATGCTCGGCCTGCTTGGCGGGGTCGTGCACTACCGGCGCGACAAGGCCTCCTTCGCGTACGTGGCACCACTGATTTTCACGCTCACGCCACTGCTTATCATCTATCTCAATTTCAAATACGGCCACTCGCAGGCCCTCGACCTGGGTGACAGCGTGCCACGCGAAGTGCGTGACCGCGATTACTTCTTTCTCTGGAGTTTCGCCACGTGGGGCCTGTGGGCAGGGCTCGGGCTGGGCGCCGTGTGGCAGTGGGTGGCGCAACGCGTCGGCACGGTGAACGCGCGCGCCTGGCTGGTGGCATCGCCGGTAATGCTGATCGCCCTGGTGCCGTTGGTTACCAACGTGCGGGATGCGTCTCGCAAGGGCCAGACGTTTACCGCCGACTGGGCGCGCGATCTGCTGCAATCCGTCGAGCCGTACGGCATCCTGATCACCGCCGGCGACAACGATTCGTTCCCCGTGTGGTATGCGCAACAGGTGGAGGGTGTGCGACGGGATGTCACCATCGCGCTCATTCCGTATCTGAACATGCCGTGGTATGCACACCAGCTCATCCGAGAGCGTGTGTCCACGTACGACGGCACCGGGGTCGCGTCGTACGTTGCGTTGGCTGGCGCCAAACCCACCGGCCCCGTTATCGCGCTTTCGCCTGCGCAAGCCGACTCGTTGCCGCCGTATCTGCAGCTCAACCAGGCGGCGGCGTTTCAGCAGGGCGGCATCAACGCCACCATTCCGGCGGGCTATATCACGCGCGATCAGCTGATGGTGCTGCAGTTCATTCGCGACGTGTTTCCTTCCCGACCGATTCACTTCTCGATTGGTCCGTACGCGCAAGCGCTGGGACTGGGCGATTACGTGGTCACACAGGGACTCACACAACGTCTGCTGAACACGCCGGCCAAAGACAATCCGGCGTATGTGCGCTTCCCCAGCGGCTACCTCGATGTCACACGAACCCGCGAGCTGTGGAATCGCTATGAAGCGCCCGGTGCCCTGCTCCGCCAGGGCCGATGGCTCGACGACGCCTCGGTGAGCATCCCAGCCGCCTACATGCAAACAGCACAGATCCTCGCGTACGGTGTTGCAGCACGCGGCGATTCAGCAAAAGCCGACTCCCTCATGGTGCAAGTACGCGCGATGGCGAGGGCGGCGAAACTGCAGTAGGGCAACTGCGGTTGGGGTAGTTCCACTGCGGTTGGGGTACTTCCACTGCGGTTGGGGTACCTCAACTGCGGTTGCAGTACCTCAACTGTGGTTGCAGTACCTCAACTGCGGTTGCAGTACCTCAACTGCGGTTGCAGTACCTCAACTGCGGTTGCATTACCGCAGTTCCACTACCGTTAACCATGTTGGCTCGTCCAGGCCGATGGTGAGTGTCTTCTGCATTCGCACCAATGGCTGCCGAAGCATGAACGGCTCGTCTGCCAGAATGTTCAGCCAGCGCTCCTCGCTATAGAGCGCGGTGCGCAGCCCGAGGTCGATGAAGCGGCGTGAGTCGCGGTCGATGAGTTTTTCGACTCCGAACTTCTGCGCGAATCGCTTCAACTCGCCGAGTGAGGCGGCGCGCTCGGCCAAATCCACGAAATGCACCTTGATGCGTCGTTCCGCGAAAAATCGCTGTGCCTTGCGCGTGTCGGCGTTCTTTTTCGTACCGAATATCTGCACCTGAATGTCGCTCATGCCATTGCCGCCTCGGCCTCGGCACGCTTGGCGTCGTCGAACGCGCCTTCGCTGCGCGAGACCACCAGTGTTGCCACGCCGTTCCCGATGAGATTCGTGATCGCGCGCGCTTCCGACATGAATCGATCCACGCCCAGCAACAGCGCCACGCCTTCAACCGGTACCGTACTCGTTGCGGCCAGCGTGCTGGCCAGCACGATAAATCCGGATCCCGTTACACCGGCAGCGCCTTTTGACGTCAGCATCAGGATGCCCAGCAGCGTCAGTTGCTGCCCGATGCTCAGGTCCACCCGATAGACCTGCGCAATGAAAATCGTCGCCATCGACAGGTAGATACTGGTACCGTCCAGATTAAACGAGTAACCCGTGGGAATAACCAACCCCACTACCGGCTTCGCGCAGCCATAACGCTCCATCTTCTCCAACATGCGCGGCAGCGCCGCCTCGGAACTCGACGTACCCAACACCAGCAAAATCTCTTCGCGGATGAAACGCAGGAAGCGAAGAATGCGAAAACCGTAGAGTCGACAGATGGTGCCCAGCACGACAAACACAAACACCGCCATGGTGAGGTACACGTCAAGCATCAACCGTCCCAACGGTAACAGCGTCTTGAGTCCAAATGCGCCGACTGTGTAGGCCATCGCGCCAAATGCACCAAGTGGTGCCACCTTCATTACGATGCCGACGATCTTGAAGAACACGGCCTGAAAGCGCACCAGCAAATCGGCAATGTCGCGGCCCGCCTCACCGACAGCGGTCAGGGCAACACCAAACAGCACCGAGAAGAACACGACAGGCAGCAGATCACCCGACGCGAACGCCGACACAACATTGCTGGGAACGATGTGCAGCAGAAACTCGAGCGTGCTTTGCTGGGCACCCGGCGCCGTGTATTTCGAAACGTCACCGGCGGCGAGGGTCGTGATGTCCAACCCGGCGCCTGGCTTCGTGACGTTCACAATCACGAGACCAATTGCCAGCGCAAGCGTGGACACGAGTTCGAAGTACAACAGCGCCTTTCCGCCGACACGGCCCAATTTTCGCAAATCGGCCATCGACGCGATGCCATGCACGATAGTGAGGAAGATGATCGGTGTGATCACCATCTTCACGAGGTTCACGAACGTGTCGCCAATGGGTTTGAGTTTTCTCGCGAAATCGGGCGCGATGACGCCGAGCGCGACGCCGAGCATGACAGCGACGAGGACCTGGAAGGTCAGGTTGCGTACGAGACGGTTCACAGCGTCATCCGGGGCAGCGTCAGCATGAATAATCCGGTGAAAGACATGGGCGATGAGTTTACCACGCGGTGCGGGTTTTCACCGGGATTGGTCGCGGGTCGCCTACACCAGCTTGCGCAGTGCCAGAAGCCCCAGTCGCATCAACAGTACGCCACCTACCACCACGGCGATCGCTGACACGATCATCCAGAAGGCGACCGCGCACCTCGTCACGCCCCACGCCGCGAGAACTGCCGCCGCCCCTCCCATTAGTCCGCTGCCGATCAACACCAGCGGGAGTGACCCCAATGAGTCGCGTACCCGCCACGGCGTGATCCCGCGTGCTTCGAGCAGGGGACACAGCACACCGTGACCCACCATGCCGGCGATGAGCGACGCCAACAAAGCAAAGCCTGTTATCGTGATTGCCAGATCGGCGGCGTTCGGACAGAAGGACATGGCCAACAATGACCTGGCTGAGTGCGGGGCTGAATTGGCCGCTAAGTTCGAGGAGGACACTTTTGGGAACGATAGCGCTGGAGCAACGCCCGAGATGCACCAGCAGTCCGACGCCCTTTTCCAACCACACCGTCGCATGCCCCGAACGTATCGCGCCGCTTGGTGGCTTCCCGATGCACACAGCGCCACCCTGTGGGGTCGGCTTGGACGTCGGGAGCCGCCACTTCTTGGGAGCGTGGAGCGATGGGACACGCCTGACGGTGATTTTCTTGAAGTAATCCGACAGGATGGCCTCACGGCCGAGTCACCGCGTCTGCTTTTGCTTCATGGCCTCGAGGGCGGCGCTCATTCGCATTACGCCCGTGCCATGTTTCGCGAGGCGAAGTCGCGGGGCTGGGCCGCCGACCTTTTGCTTTTCCGTACATGCGGTTCTGAGCCCAATCGGCTTGCGAGAAGCTATCACTCCGGCGAAACGACCGACGCACAGTTCGTAATCGAACGACTCGCGGCCGATTTCCCATTCGCGCCGTTGGGACTCATGGGCGTCTCGCTTGGCGGCAACGTGCTCTGCAAACTATTGGGCGAGCGCGGCGACAGCCTCCCACACACGGTGAAGGGTGCCGTTGCCATGTCTACGCCTTTCGACCTCGCGCGGGCCTCACGCCATTTAAGCCGCGGCTTCAGTTCGGTGTACGAACGTCAGTTCCTGCGTTCACTCATCCCGAAGGCGCTAACCAAGATCGCCCGACACCACGAACTCGCGTCGCTCACGGCAGTGCGGCGCGCCCGAACGCTATGGGAGTTCGACGATCAGTTCACCGCGCCTCTGCATGGATTTCGCGACGCCGCCGACTACTATGCACGCGCCAGCTCGTTGCCGTTTCTTGCGGGGATTCGTCGGCCCACGTTGCTGTTGAACGCGATGGACGATCCGTTTCTGCCGGCCGATGTCCTCGATCACGTGACGGCGATCGCAGGCAACAACCACGCGATCACCGTCGACTTCCCCGAGCGCGGTGGGCACGTTGGGTTTACCGCAGGGCTGTTGCCGTGGAATCCGTGGTACTACGGCGAGTGGCGCGCGGCGGAGTTCCTGACTGAGCAATTTGCGCGGTCAGTCGGCGGCGCGATCACGCAGACCACGGGCACGAAACCGGGAGCAATGCCGTGAGCACCAACCGACACGATCAAGGCCGTGGCAACAACAATGACTCCGGCTCAAGCGGCATCAAGGACAATCCGCCAGCGTCGTTTCGCAGGCGCAGCTGGCTCACGTGGTGGGTGATCGTCGAAGCCATCGCGCTCGTTGCGGGCGTCGCCTGGTTCACGATGTTTCGCACGCCTCGCTCGAACACGCCGTTGGCTCCGGTTACGCGCGATACTTCCATCACGACGGCGCTGGATGTCCCCGCGGGAACAGCCGCCGACGCCGACACGCTGTTGACGGACCTGCGCACCCTTGACAGCACGATCGTGGTTGACCTGCGCTACCGTGACGCGAACAACTTTACCGGAGCGCCTCTTCCGGGGTACGAGGGCAATCGCGCGTTTCTGCGCCGTGAGGCTGCCGTGTCACTCGCCAAGGTGCAAGGGGCACTGAAGGCAGAAGGGCTGGGACTTCTTGTGTACGACGGCTATCGACCGGTACGGGCTACCGAGGCAATGGTGGCGTGGACGGTTCGGGAGCATCGCGAAGATCTGGTGACTGACGGTTACATCAGCGACCGCAGCCGACACAACCTTGGGCTCGCCCTCGACTGCACGTTGATCGACCTCAAGTTGGGTCGCCCGCTCGACATGGGAGTGGCCTTCGACACGTTCTCGGCGGACTCGCATACGGCCAACGCGGTTGGCCAGGTGGCGGCGAATCGCGCGCGCTTCGTTGCGGCTATGGCTCGCGAAGGCTTCAAGAACTACGAACAGGAATGGTGGCACTTTTCGTATGATGTTCCCGCCGCGTCACTACGCCGCTTCAACGAAGTGATTCGCTGAATGATGATACCGAGCACCAGCCTGGCGGGCACGTGGACGTGGACCGATGCCTGGATGTTCATTGGCGCGGTCGTCGCGATGCGGGTGGCATTTTTCTACATCGCCACCAAGGCCTTCGTCATGATGATCCCGGACGGCGACCAGTGCCTGATGTGCAATTGTGAGACACTGGCCATCGCGCGCGAGGGCTGGTGGCGCATACTGGGACCGCGCTTTCGACGTAGTTGGTGCATCAGTTGCGGGTGGGAAGGCGTGCTCCGCCGCTCCGACGTGCCCAGTGTGTTTGTGTCGCGTTAGGGCTGCGCGCTTTCGGTAGCGAACAGTTTGAGCCAGTCGGGCCAGTTGCCACTCAACTCGAAAAAGTCGTCGAAATACACCAGGCCGCGTGACTCGAGGGTGTCAATGAGATCGGTGAGCGTACCTTCGCCAAACAGCGGCCCGACAATGATGAGTCCCGCTTCCAGACGGAATTCGTCGGGCGTGAGGCCCAACGCCTCATCGAAGGCCTGACGCGTGAGGTCGGCGCGTTCGAACGCGGAACGGCGGATGGCGATGCTGGGCGCGGAGTTACTGACGGAGAGGGGCATGGGAGTGACTGAAGGACACGCAACTACGCGATCGAGGCAATCCGGTGAAGGCGATCTGCGAAGTGCGAAACTACACGCGGTTTGGCCTTAGCCTATAGCTCTGGACCGTTCGCTCCGATAGCGTGGTTGCACATCTTATGTCCTCTCACCTCACTGCTCCCGACCTCGCCGCCCTCGAATGCACCTTCGACGTGCTCGTCGTTGGTGGTGGTCACGCCGGCACGGAAGCCGCCGTGGCCGCCGCGCGTTCGGGCGCGAGCGTTGGGCTCGTGACCGGCGCGCTCGAGCAAATCGGCCAACTCTCCTGCAATCCAGCCATTGGCGGGATCGCCAAGGGGACGGTTGTGCGTGAAGTCGACGCGCTGGGTGGCATCATCGCGCGGGCCACGGACTTGGCGACGGTGCAGTTCCGAATGCTGAACACCGGCAAGGGCCCCGCCGTGTGGGCTCCTCGCGCACAATGCGACAGGGGGCTGTATCGACGCGCGGTGCGTGGGCTGCTGGAAGCGCAGTCGAACCTGACCACCATTCAGGGAATGGTTGGACGATTGCTGTTCGATCATACCGGCACCCGCGTATTCGGGGTGGAAACGCTCGAGGGGCGACGGTTCGGCGCACGAGCAGTGGTGCTCACCACCGGCACATTCGGGCGTGGCCAGATGCACATCGGCACGGGCACACGCATCAGTGGTGGCCGCGCGGGCGAATCGGCATCCACGCATCTGGGTGCGCAGTTGGATGCCGTGGGTCTCACCACTGAACGCTTCAAGACGGGAACGCCACCACGTATCGACGGTCGATCGGTGGCGCTCGCAGAGTTGCCTCGACAGGAAAGCGATATCGAAACGTGGGATTACTCGTGGTCACACTTCTGGCCAACGGCACGACGTGTCGGTGACGCCACGCGTCATCCGGCGCAATTGCCTTGCTACATCACGCACCTCGACGCTGCCGGAATGACGCTTATCGCGCAGCACCTTGCCGAGTCGGCCATGTACGGTGGCGCGATCTCGTCGCGCGGGCCGCGCTACTGCCCGAGCGTCGAGGACAAGATTGTGCGATTCCCCGAGGCTGAGCGACATCAACTGTTCCTCGAGCCTGAGGGACACGACACGCACGAGATGTATGTCAATGGCTTGTCGACGTCACTGCCCGTTGGTGTGCAGTTGGCAATCTTGCGCACAGTAAAGGGCCTGGAGCACGCGCGCATGACACGCGCCGGATACGCGGTCGAGTACGACTACTATCCGCCTACGCAACTCGATGCAACACTCGCCTCGCGCGCGATTGTCGGCCTGTGGTTTGCGGGTCAGGTGAATGGCACAACGGGATACGAAGAAGCGGCCGGTCAGGGTGTGATTGCCGGACTCAACGCGGCCCGCTGGGTGCAAGAACGGGATCCCATCGTCCTGGGACGCGAATCGAGCTACATCGGCGTACTGGTGGACGATCTCATCACACGCGGTGTTGATGAGCCGTATCGCTTGTTCACGGCGCGCAGTGAATTTCGTCTCACGGTGCGTCAGGACAATGCACTCTCACGATTGGCCGCAGTGGCAACGGACGCGGGTGTGTACACCGACAACGAACGCGCGATCGCCGAGGCGCGCCAGGAGGGCGTGCGCGCTGCGATGCGCCTGGCCGACGCAACGAGTGTGACGCCGGAGTGCGCGTCGGGTGTCCTCGCCTCCGCGAACTCGGCGCCGTTGTCGCACGCGGTGCGCGCATCGGAGCTTGCGAAACGGACGGGTGTGTCGTTGCAATCCGTTTTTCTGGCGACCGGCGTCGGCGCGGATTTACCAATCGACGCGGTGGTTGGCGCCGAGTTGGAGATCAAGTATTCGGGATACTTTGAGAAGGAGCGCGCGCGCGCGGCGCGGATGCGCGCGATGGGAGCCTTGCCATTGTCGAAGGACCTGGATTTTCTCGCGATGCGCACGTTGTCGACGGAAGCGCGCCAGAAACTGCAGGCGATTCGTCCTCGTTCGCTGGGGCAGGCGTCGAGGATTCCCGGGGTGAGTCCGGCGGATTTGCAAAACCTGCTGATCGAGATCGAGCGGGTGCGGCGTGGGGCTTAGATCGGCGCATGTCGGCCCCAGTGAAATGCTGCTTCAGCGTGTCGGTGCTCGAAGGAGAGGGACGGCGTGTGAACGGCCTCCGTGGATAAGAACGGATTCAAGAACGGGATGAACGCGGATCGGTCCGGCGCGGCGGTCTGATCCGTTTTCCCGGAGGTAGATCGGTTCTTGCCCGTGGATTAACGAATAAATTGTGAGAATGTTTCGTTAGTGTAGTGATAGTGTTTTAATAATGGCGTAATATTACCCGTTGGACTGGTAGCTTGGAAATTTAGGCACGTCGGCAGGATTTAGAACATTCATCGCACCGCGGGGTCATTCCTCAAGCTCGTACCTGCCGGTTGAGTAAATTCCGCGTTCGATTGAAGCGTTCTACCATGCGCCCTAACGCCCGAGGAGAGTATATGATTCGTTCACTGTCGAACCAATTAGGTGTGTCGATGTCGCGTCGCGGACGGTGGAATGCAGCGATGGCGGGTGCAATGTTGGTCAGTTCGGCCGCGCGAGCAAACGCACAGGTCGCGCCCACAACTCCGTCTCCACAAATCACCGTATCGGCTCGCGGAGAGGTTCAAGTCGCGCCAGATCGAGCCCGGGTTCAAGTCGGTGTCGAAACGCAAGCGAAAACCGCTGCCGCGGCCGCCGCCGAAAACAACAAGAAGCAGACGGCGATTCTCGCCGCCCTCAAAGCCCTGGGCATTCCATCAACGCTCATCACCACGCTCAACTACAACGTGTCGCCCGTTCAACGCTACGACGAGAAGGACCGGCGTGTCGTGATCGACGGCTACCAGGTGAGTAACATCGTTCAGGTGGTAAGCGACAAGCTCGACCAAGCCGGACCGATCATCGATGCCGCGCTCGCCAACGGCGCAAATCGGGTAGCTGGACTCGATTTCATGGTGAAAGACGCAAGCAAAGCGCGTGATGCCGCCCTCGCGCAGGCTGTCGAATCAGCTCGCCGTCAGGCTGACGTCGCCGCCAAAGCGGCTGGAGGGGCGTTGGGCGAGTTGCTCGAGATCAATGTGAATGAGTTCGAACGGCCCGAACCCCGCCCCATGATGGCAATGGCGAAAATGGACGCCGCCGCTGGGACACCTACCCCGATCAGCGAAGGCACCGCGACCGTGTCGGTCAACGTCAGTACACGTTGGCGATTCGTGAAATAGCAGAACGGGAGGCCCCTCGGCGTCTTCTTGACGCACGAAGTCGTCGGAACCCGCACCCACGTTTCACGTGAAACGCCGAAGTCCCAACGACTCGGCGTTTTCGCGTTTGGGACGACACTCGGCGGGGTTTCAACACCGTTTCACGTGAAACGATTGCTGCGACCTCGACGGTATGGTACGGTCGGCTCGTTACCGGTATACTTCACCGCACTCGCGCCCGTTTCCACATTGTTGCCTCTCTCACCGTCAAGCCTCCTCCGTGGGCCGCATTCTCGCTGTCGCCAATCAGAAGGGTGGGGTCGGCAAGACAACCACCGCAGTGAATCTTGCCGCATCACTTGCCGTCGCCGAAAAGCGGGTTCTCCTCATCGATGCCGACCCTCAAGGCAATGCCACCAGTGGCTGTGGCTTGGCTCGAGAAGGGTTTGCGGCGACGACATATGACGTCCTTATCGGCGACGCGACTTTCGACGAGGCCCTTGTGCACGCCGTACAGTTCAAGAACCTCGACATCATGCCCGCCACACCAGACCTGGCCGGCGCCGAGGTGGAACTGGTGGATGACCCGGATCGCGTGCTCCGGATGCGACGAGTCCTTGCCCCAGTTCGCGATCGATACGACTACATCCTCATCGATTGCCCGCCATCACTCACGTTGATCACGCTCAACATGCTGGTGGCGGCCGACGCGATCCTCATTCCGCTCCAATGCGAGTACTTCGCGCTGGAGGGCATATCGCAGCTGCTTGCCACCCTGCAGCGCGTCCAAGAATCGCTCAACCCGGATCTTCACGTTGACAGCGTGCTCCTTACAATGTTCGACGCGCGACTGAACCTTTCTCGACAGGTCGCCAGCGACGCTCGCGAACATTTCGGCGCGCGGGTTTTCAAAACGGTCATTCCGCGCAATATCCGCCTGGCCGAAGCGCCTAGCTTCGGAAAACCAATTGTGGTGTACGACGTCGCCTCCGTTGGCGCCCAGTCCTATATGGCGGTGGCGCGAGAACTTCTCGAGCGCGATAAAACAAACGCGATCCAAACCGCTCCGTCGGCTATCGTGCCAACCGAACACCTGTCTAACCCTTCGGTGACTGCGCATGAATCCGTCTGAGCCGCCCCGCAGACTCGGTCGCGGCCTCGACGCGCTTCTCGCACGCAAAGATCCCGCACGAGCGTCCGGTACGCCGTCGACGGATCGTGAGGACGGTGCCAAGGGTGTCGCCGAACAAACTCCGAAAACCGCTCTGAGAATGCTGGCAGTTGCACAGATCCGTGCAAACCCGTTTCAGCCTCGAAAAGAGTTCCGCGCCGATGAACTCGCCGATCTTGAGTCGAGCCTGCGTGCAAATGGACTGCTGCAGCCCATCACGGTGCGACCCGCTCCAACTGGCAACGGCTTTGAATTGATTGCCGGTGAGCGCCGATTCCGAGCGGCCGTTCGACTCGGGTGGACAGAGATTCCGGCCATCGTACGCGAAACCAACGATCGTACGCTCTTGACCCTGGCGATGGTGGAGAATCTTCAGAGGTCGGACCTGGACCCAATTGAAGAAGCAGACGGCTACCATCGGCTGATGGACGAGTTCCAACTGTCGCAACAAGAAGTGGCCGACGTTGTCGGCAAAGATCGGTCAACGGTCGCCAACGCGGTTCGACTTCGTCAGTTGCCTGCTGCCGTGCGCCGACTGCTACAGGAAAAGCAGCTGTCAGCCGGTCACGCGCGTGCACTGCTGCCCTTGGTCAGCGAACGCTCAATCATCGATCTCGCCCGCCAAACCGTTGCGCAAGGCTTCTCCGTTCGCGAGGTGGAACGACGGGTTCAAGCCGGACGGCAGAAGCCGGCCACATCAGGGCGAAAGGCGAAAGCGCCGCCTGCTCCCACCGAAACATCAAGCGCGGAAGTGCGCCGAATTGAGGAACTTCTCCGCAAGAAACTCCAGACCGGCGTTCGCATTCATCTCTCAGAACGGGAACGCGGAGAGCTCCGAATTACGTTCTTCTCGAACGACGATCTCGAGCGGGTTCTCGAACTCCTTGGCGTAAGGCTCACTTTTTAGCCACACTTTAGTGACACTAATGAGACACCATCAACGCATATTCGGACTCATGCCGGTGAGACAATTGCTCGTGACTGCGATTGCTTTCCTCGTGGCCTGCGGCGGCAGTGCCGAGGACTCGGGACCGGCGGTTGATTCAGTCACGGCCGAGCGGCGCCTGCGCGTGGCGCTCCTCACGCCTGGTCCGATCTCAGACAAGGGCTGGAACGGCGGCGCCTACGACGGGCTTATCGCGCTGCGCGATTCATTGGGCGCTGAGATCTCGCACATCCAGACCAAGACGCCGGCGGAATTCGAAGAAAACTTCCGACAGTACGGGGCGCAGGGGTACAACTTGGTATTCGGACACGGCTTCGAATTTCAGGATGCGGCGGTGCGCGTCGCACCGTCCCACCCGAAAACGGTCTACGTCGTCACATCCGGGCGCGTCACGGCGCCTAATGTCGCCGGCATCAGCTTTGCGTTTGAGGAAGCCTCGTATCAGGCCGGCATGATCGCCGGCGCCACCACGCGAACGAATATGATTGGGCTTATCGGTGGCACGGAGTTGCCGCCGGTAAAGGCCAGCTTCACAGCATTCGCGCGTGGCGCCCAAGCGCTTAACCCCGACGTGAAGGTGCTCACCTCGTACATCGGCAATTGGGACGATGCCAGCGCTGGAAAAGAACAGGCGCTCGCACAGATCGCTCGCGGGGCCGATATCATTTTCCAGAACGCCGATGCGGCAGGCCTGGGAATTTTTCAGGCCGTGCGCGAGAAAAACGTATTGGCGTTCGGTGCGAATGCGAACCAGAACCCCGTGGCACCAGACGTGATACTTGGCAGTGTCGTGATCGATCTGCCAAAAGCCTTCATGCAGATTGGTCGTGAAATACAGGCCGGCAGCTTTTACGGACGCGTGATCACACTGGGCGTGAAGGACAACGTCATTCAACTCATCCTCAATCCGCAACTCGTCGGGCGCATCCCGCCCGCGGCGATCGCGAAGTCGGATTCGGTCGGCGCGCTGCTTCGCGCCGGCGCG
This sequence comes from Gemmatimonadaceae bacterium, assembly GCA_031419135.1. GTDB lineage: Bacteria > Gemmatimonadota > Gemmatimonadetes > Gemmatimonadales > Gemmatimonadaceae > Gemmatimonas. Next base: position 6,762 of record JANOKE010000549.1, on the reverse strand, counting down.
TTCCACGCACTCGATGATGTGCTGCAGGGCACCGATGCGCCAAAGCCCATCAAACGCTGACGTTCTACGGCGCGCGCATCGTGCTCGTACTCCTTACTCCATGAATCCCGTGCACGCCTTTCTGACTGGCGGTCCGTGACGGTTCCACTCCCCGAAATTGTTGCAGCACTCGATACCGAATTGCGAACGTCGGAGATCCCGGACTTTTCGGGCGCCCTGAACGGGCTGCAAGTCGGCAACGACCGTCACGTGTCACACGTGGCGGTCGCAGTAGACGCGTCTATGGCGGCCGTCGCTGAAGCGGCAATCCTCAAGGCCGACCTGCTCATCGTTCATCACGGATTGTTCTGGAACGGAGCGCAGCCACTCGTCGGCATTACGTACCAGAAGTACCGGTCGCTGCTGAACAACCATATCGCTGTCTACAGTACGCACTTGCCACTCGACGCACACCCCGGGCTGGGCAACAACGTGCAACTGGCGGCGGTATTGGGTCTCACCCCGAACGGCGGCTTTGGGCGCTACCAGACGATCGATATTGGCGTGGCCGGTGAATGTGACGAAGCCGCCGGCACGGTGGTCGATCGCGTGCGGGCCTTCAGCGCGCGCTATGGTGGCAGTGTGCGCACATCGATTCCGGTGGACGGACGCCGCACGAGGCGCTGGGCAATCGTGACGGGAGGTGGCGCCACGACGGAAACACTGCGCGAAGCGCGTGAGCGTGGCATCGATACGCTGATCGTTGGCGAAGGACCTCATCACACCACGGTCGAGGCCCAGGAGCAGAACCTGCTCGTAGTCTATGCCGGTCACTACGCCACAGAAACGCTCGGCGTTCAGGCGCTGGGTGCGTGGATCGAGACCCGTTTCAGCCTCCCATGGACCTTCTTGCATTTGCCGACAGGGTCGTGATGCGAACGAGGTCGTGACCGCATCACGGGCGTGGGCCGGCGTACCCGGAGCCCCGTTGCTGTCGCTGGAACGCATTTCACGCCGTTTCGGCAACGTGTTGGCGTTGGACGATGCGTCCTTGACGGTGCGCGCCGGCTCGGTGCACGGCGTACTTGGCGAAAATGGCGCGGGAAAATCCACACTTATGCGCGTGACGTTTGGACTGCTTGCGCCGGACACCGGCGTCATTCGGGTGCGCGGCACACCCACTACGATACCGTCACCAGCCGCCGCCTTCGCTGCCGGAATCGGCATGGTCCATCAGCATTTCACGCTGGTACCCGCGATGACGGTCGCGGAAAACGTGGCCCTGGGTGGACGAGGACGATACGACCCGCGCGCCGCCGCCAATCGGGTGCGTGACGTGGCCGAACGGGCGGGATTACAACTCGATGCGTCGGCGCACGTGTCGACGCTGAGTGTCGGCGCGCAACAGCGGTGTGAAATTGTGAAGGCGTTGGCGCGTGACGTCGAACTGCTGATTCTTGACGAACCGACGGCGGTGCTCGCACCACCGGAGGCGGCAGAGCTGCTCCGTTGGGTGCGCGGGTTCGCCGACCGCGGCGGCGCCGTCGTTTTGATCACCCACAAACTGCGCGACGCCCTGGCGGTGGCGGATGATGTGACGGTGCTGCGGCGTGGACGCACGGTGCTCGCGACGTCCGCCCGTGAGACCACGCAGGATGCGTTGCGGACTGCCATGGTGGGTGACATGGCGCGTGCGGACGGACCACGTCGCGTGCGCTATCGCGCAGGCGGAGCGGAGCGTTCGGCGCTCACGGCGGTTGTCCTGTCAGCGCGCGACGTACACGTTTCCGACAACCGCGGCGCGTTGCGTGTGCGCGACGTCTCGCTCGATGTGCACGCCGGTGAGATTGTCGGCATTGCCGCCGTGGACGGAGCGGGTCAGCACGAGTTGCTGCGGCTGCTCGCCGGTCGCCTTGCACCGCAGCGCGGACACGTGGTGCGTCCTGCACGCCTTGGCTTCGTACCGGAAGACCGACATCGTGACGCGCTCTTGCTGGACGCGTCGCTTGAGGAGAACGTCGCGTTACGCGGTGCCGGGGCACGACGCGGGTGGATGCCATGGCGCGCCTTGCGCGAGTCGACCAAGGCCTTGCTGGTCGAACGCGACGTGTTGGCCAGTGGTCCGCGTGCGCTGGCCCGCACGTTATCGGGAGGGAATCAACAGAAACTGATCCTCGCGCGTGAGCTGGCAGGCGCACCCGACGCGTTGGTCGTGGAGAATCCTACACGCGGCCTCGACTTTCGGGCGACGGCGGCCGTGTTGGACGCGCTGCGTGACGCGCGCGATGCTGGCGCAGCCATTGTGCTCTATTCCAGTGATCTCGACGAAGTTCTGGAGCTGGCCGACCGCGTGTTCGTGATGTTTGACGGACGGCTGGTAGAAACGACGGGCGATCGCGACGCCGTTGGGCGCGCCATGCTGGGCGCCGGTTGAGCGCCGATGCGTCACCAACAGGCACAGGCGGTGCCGGTGGTCGTCACATGATCCGTGCGGCGTCGTGGAACGCGGGCGGCGTGCGTATTCTGTTGCGTGCGATCCTGTTCAGCCTGACCGCACTGGCCGTGCTCTCCTTGCTTCTGGTGGTCACGGGTCACCCACCCTTGCCTGCCCTCTCGGCATTGGTGAGCGGCGCGTTCGGCTCTGGTTATGCGGTGGCTTCGACGGTCGTGCGTGCCGTTCCGCTGGCATTGGCCGGGTTGGCAGTGGCCGTGGCCTTTCGTGCCGGACTGCTCAACATCGGCGCTGAAGGACAGTTGCTCATCGGGGCGTGTGCCGCGACGGCGACCGGCGTGTTCTTGCTGGATGTCCCGCGACTGGTTGCCGTACCGCTGCTGCTTGGCGCGGGCGCGCTGGCGGGCGCAGGCTGGGCGTTCATTGCTGCGGAGTTGCGGCGACGCTTCGGTGTGTTGGAAGTGATCAGCACCATCATGCTCAATTTTGTGGCGCTCTCGATCACGGGCTGGCTGGTGCGCGGTCCGCTGCAGGAGCCGACGCACATTTTTCCGCAGTCGGCGTCGTTGCCGCCGTCGCAGCAGTTGCCCATGCTGATTCCCGGAACCCGGGTACACGTGGGACTTGTGGTGGTCGTCCTTCTCGCCGCAGGTCTGTGGGTGTGGTTGCGCGAGAGTGCGAGTGGCTTTCGCCTTCGCGCGGCGGGCGCGAATCCACTCGCTGCGGCAAGTGCGGGACAGATCTCGGTGTCTCGCACCACCCTGTTGGCGTTTCTGATCAGCGGTGCGTTGGCGGGTTTGGCCGGTAGCGTGGAGCTGAGCGGCGTCACGTACGCACTGTATGAGAATTTTTCGCCAGGGTACGGCTACACCGCCATCGCCGTCGCGCTGTTGGCACGTCTCAATCCACTCGCGGTGCTGGGCACGGCGCTGATGTTCGGTGCCCTCGAAGCCGGTGCCAGCGCGATGCAACGAAACGCAGCGGTGCCCAGCGTGGTCGTGTCGGTGGTTGAAGCAGCGCTCATTCTGCTGGTCATTGCGACCGATCGATTGCAATCGCGCGCGGCATTGAGCGCGGAAGCAAGCGCGTAATGTTGGCGACGAGACTCGGGCCATGCTGATCGCCGACGGCATCGATGTGACTGGCTTTCTCGAGGCAGCCGTGCGATATGCCACGCCGTTGGGATTCGCCGCGCTTGGCGAGTGCGTGAGCGAACGCGCTGGTGTCATCAACATCGGACTCGAAGGGGCGATCATCGCGGGCGCGTTGGGCGGCACGGTCGCCGCTGGTATTGCGGGGCCGGCTGTTGGCTTCGTTGCTGGTGCGGCAGCGGGACTGTTGATCGCGTGTGTGTTCGCCCTGTTTACCGTCTGGCTTCGCGCCGACCAGATCATCACCGGGACGGCGATCACGCTGTTGGCGCTCGGGCTGACGGGTACGTTGTACCGCACGGTGTACGGCGCGGGCGGCGTCGCCCTGTCCACACCAACGGTGGGGGTATTGGCCATACCCGGGTTGTCGTCGTTGCCCTTCGTGGGGCGCGCGTTGTTTACCCAACCCGCCGTGACCTACGTGTTGTATGTGCTCACGCCACTGATTGCCTGGTGGTTGGCGCGCACGCACAGTGGGCTCGCCGTTCGCGCCATGGGTGAGTCACCCGAGGCCGCGATTTCTGCCGGCATTCGGCCGCGCCTGGTGCAAACGGGCGCCGTATTGTTCGCGGGCGCAATGGCGGGGGTGGCGGGTGCGACGCTGGTGTTGGCACAGGCGGGCACCTTCACTGAAGGCATGTCGGCAGGTCGCGGATTCATTGCCATCGCGATCGTGGTGCTTGGTCGCTGGCGTCCCCTTGGCGTGGCCGCCGCCGCGCTGCTTTTCGGTTCAGCGAACGCACTGCAGACGCTGTTTCAGGCCATGGGGTGGGAGCAGGTACCGTATCAGCTCTTTCTCGCGGTACCGTACGTACTCACCCTGATCGTGCTCGCCGGAGCGGGCGGACGCGCCGCGGCGCCGAGTGCACTGGGACGTCGCGAGTTGTTGGAGGGGTAAAAGAGACGGGAGACTGAAGACGGGAGACGGCAGACGTCCAGCCGACGGCGATACCTCCGGCTGCAAGTCTCCCATCTCCCGTCTCCATTCTCCCGTCTCCTTTACCTCCCCCATCCCATTTGCAGCCATGCAAACGCTTCAGCGGCCACCGGCACCGGGATCTGGTGCGTCCCGTCGAACTCGCGATACGTGACCTCATAGCCGGCCGACTTCAATTGCGGCACGAACACGCGACTGGTGGTGGCGATGGGCAGCACGGTGTCACGGGTGCCATGCGACGCGAAGACCTGGGGCCTGCCACGGCTCACATTTGGCGACATGTAGCCCGGCGTGAAAGCCACGATCTGACGGAACAGGTCGCCGTTGGTGAGGCCCAGCGACAGCGCGTACGAGGCTCCGTCAGAAAACCCGGTGATGGCCAATCGCTGCGGATCAATCGCACAGCGCAGGTACGTATCCGACAACGCGTTGTCGAGGAAGCGCGCGTCCACGCCAAACCCTCCGTAGCGGCGATCCCAACTGACGTTGCGCGAATCCGGCGACACGAGCACCACTCGTGCCGTCTCCGCGAAAGCGAGAAACGGCTGAATGCCGCCGTACGCATTTCCGCCGGCTCCGTGCAGCGTCACCATCAAGGGCAGCGCTTCACCGGGACGGTACGTAGTGGGAATGAAGCGCAGACCGTCGCGGGCGCCCCCGATCCCCAGATTATTCACCCCGATCTGCGGCGTGAACACCGGAGCACCCGGACGCGCTACCAGATGACCTTCCTCAGGGTCTTCCAGCGACGCCAGGGACTGCTCGCCGCACGCCGCTGTTCCGGCGAGCGCGCCCAGCGTAGCGGTCGAGGTCATGCGCAGCCATTCTCTACGTGACATCGTCACCGTTTCAACTCTCCCTCAACCCGCTTCCCATGCGCCGTCCGCATTGCTCTCCCCTGTCCGCCCGCGGTGTGCTCGCGATTACGACCCTCTGCGCTCTGCCACTTCATGCCCAGCCAGCGGTCGATGCGGCGACGCTTGCCAAAGCGCGCGCCATTCACGCCAAGGTGTTTTCGGTCGACACGCATGTGGACATCAGTGCCAACAACTTTAACGCGACTGGTCCTAATTACACCCAGAAGCTGCCGCGGACCCAGGTTGACCTGGTGAAGATGGAGGAAGGTGGACTGTCGGGTGCTTTCCTGATTGTGTACGTCGGTCAGTCGGCGCAGCTCGATTCGGCCGGCTTTGCGCGCGCCAACGCGTCGGCGTTGGAGAAATTCGACGCCATTCATCGGCTCACCGAGCAGTTGGCGCCGAACCGTGCTGAGCTGGCCCTGACCGCTGCCGATGCACGTCGCATTCACGGCACCGGCAAGCGCGCCATCTTCATCGGCGTGGAGAACGGTTTCCCGATCGGCGCCGACATCACGAATGTGAAGAAGTTCTACGACCGCGGTGGTCGCTACATGTCGCTGGCGCACAACGGCCACAGTCAGCTGTCCGACTCCAATACCGGTGAACGCGACAACGTGTGGCTGCACAATGGCCTCAGCCCGCTCGGCAAGCAGGTGATCGCCGAGATGAACCGGTTGGGTATGATGGTCGATGTGTCGCATCCGTCGAAGGCGTCGATGTTGCAGACGATTGCATTGTCGAAGGCGCCGATCATCGCTTCGCATTCGGGTGTGCGCGCCATCTGTAATCACAGCCGCAACATGGACAACGAGCAGCTCGATGCGCTGAAGAAGAACGGCGGCGTGATTCAGCTGGTGGCGTTCAACAGCTACGTCAAATGCGATCCGGCGCGCGACGTTCCGCGGGAGCAGGCGCGCGCTGCCGCCATGGAGGATCTGCGCAAGGAGTACGGTATTACGGTCGCTGGTGGCGGTGGCCGCGGAGCGCTGCAGACCGCGATTGAGGCGCTCCCCGAAGCGAAGCGCAATGAGTACCTCGCGAAACAGGAAGACATCACGGCCCGTCGCTATCCGTCCGACCCACCGGCGTCGGTGAAGGACTTCGTGGACCACATCGACTACGTGGTGAAGCGAATCGGCATCGACCATGCCGGAATCAGCTCCGATTTCGACGGCGGCGGCGGCGTGGATGGCTGGCGGAATGCAGCAGAATCGCTGAACGTGACGGTCGAGCTGGTGAAGCGCGGCTACACGGAACGCCAGATCGCGAAGATCTGGGGCGGGAACCTCCTGCGCGTGATGGGCGAAGGAGAAGCAATAAGTAGGAAGTAGGAAGTCGGAAGGGGGAAGTACGGTTTACTGCACAGTAGGGAGTACTTCTTAC
>JANOKE010000548.1:0-2625 GCA_031419135.1 Gemmatimonadaceae bacterium | reverse complement strand
ACGGGCACCGATGCGTGGTCGTCGTATCAGCTTGCCGGGGCCAACGGCGCCTACAACGCGGCGATCGTCGGGTTGAACAACCGGCTGTCGGTAGGCCGCGACTGGACGCTGCACAGCATGTTCGAGAGACGGCACGGTGTGGGCCGATCCCTCCAGGCCGACCCGGTGCGCGCCCTGCCGTTCCTGCAACAGGAGGAGGATTACTGGACGCTGGCCACTGGCGCCGAGTTCGTTCGCAAAGACGCGCCGTATCGTGTCAGTGGTCGAGGGGAGTATCGCGACGGTGCGGAGCGATCATCCCGCATCGCAACACTGGCAGGCGACCTCGCGTTGAATCGCTCGCTGGTTGTGTTGTCACGACAGGAAGTCGTGTGGAGCCGGCAGTCGGCAGTGTCCGCATCGACCGTCAGCAGCCGCACCTCCTCGCTCTGGGGATTGGCGTTCCGGCCACGGTTCACGAATGCGCTCAACCTGCTTGGCAAGTTCGAGTGGGTGGACGCGACCAACCCGGCGGGTTCCGGCGTGCTGGCGCGGCGTGGTTCGGAACAACGACTCATCGGCGCGCTGGAAGGGATCTGGATGCCGGCAGCGCCGCTGGAGTTTTCCGCGCGCGTGGCCACACGCCGCACGGTCGCGGCGCAGCCATCGGCCGAGGCAGGCGCATTGCGCGAGCAGGCGAACTTTGTGGGCTGGCGCGCCAACTACAGCGTTCATAGCCGCGTCGCGCTCCGCAGCGACGGACGATTGTTGATGGAGCGCACCACCGGAACATCGCGCTGGGATTTCGCGCCCCAGGTAGCGCTGTCACCAACACCCGTGCTGGAGATTGCCGTTGGTGTTCGCGTTGGCGACCTGCGAGACCCTGACTTCGCGGCCTCCGGCGGTCACGGCGCGTTCATCACGTTCGGCACTCGGTTCACCGAAGGCACCATGACCGGCGTGGCGCGGTTCTGGCGCGAGCGGTTCAACGATGGTGGGAGTCGTGACTAGGCGGCGCGCGGTTCGGCGCGCGAACATCGGCGTGCGCTCACGACTGGGCGTCCGTACCGACGCGTACATCGCGTATCAAGTTGCCGGTGTGGGCGGCAGCAGCATCACGTCGGCGGCAGAGTTGTGGTGCCGGCGGTTGGGAGGCCGCTAGCATGCGCAGCGGGATGCAGCGGCTGCCAGCGGTCGCGATGGTCATGGCGTTCCTGGTTGGGCCGAGTGAGCTGTCGGCCCAGATCACGTTGAACGGTACGAGTTCGGCTTCCACGGTGGGAGCTACAAGTCTGACGTGGTCGCACACGATCAACAGCGGCAGTAATCGGGCGCTGTTTGTGGGAATATCCATAGAAGATGGCGGCAGCCCAAGCGTCACGTATGGAGGAACGGCAATGACCCAAGTTGGGAGTACCGGCAGCAGTAGAGTTTCGATCTGGAGATTGTTGGCGCCGCCGGTGGGCACGGCGAACATCATCGCTACTTTCGGCTCAACCAAGCAAGTCGTGGTTGGAGCTGCCGCGTTCGACGGTGTCAACCAGACCACGCCTACCGGCACGTTCGCGTCGGCAAACGGCACCAGCACTGCCCCTTCGGTTGTTGCGACCAGCGCCGCCGGCGAGTTAGTGATCGATGCGCTGTACGCGAACGATGGCCCGACCGCCACGGTGGGAGCGGGCCAGACTGCTCGATGGAACTTGGCCACCGGCAGCGGCAATGGCACGGTGCGGGGCGCGGGAAGTACCGAATCGGGCGCTGCGGCGGTGACGATGTCATGGACTCTCGGTACGTCGGTCGAGTGGCGAATCGGTGCCGTATCAATCAAACCGGCACCCGCCGTAACCACGCTGGCTACCGGTACCGATCCCGGCAACACCAGCTTGGCGCCGGGAGGAGCGGCCGCGATGGCCGATGCCTTCACGTTTCAGGCTTCAAGCGGCACCGACGCGATCACCGCCGTCACGGTGACCTTGGCTGCGGGCACGTCGGGTGGACTGTCGCTGGTAGAGATCACCAACGACGCGGGCACCGTGGTATACGGCTCAGCCGCGAATCCCGGCAGCGATGCGCCGGCCATCACGTTGACCACCAACATCACCGCGACCACCGCCGTCACACCGTACAAGATCCGTATCACGCCCAGAACGCACGCCAACATGCCCGCACCGGCGGGCAGTAGCTACACGGTGACAGCCCGCATCAGCGGATGGACCAGTACCAACGCGCAGGCCGGGTCCGATGTCGCGGGCACCACGCTGACTATCGACAACCTGTCACCCGGGAATGTCACCGCGTCGACGGTGACAGCCAGCGGTGCGCAAGTGGCAGTCGCCTGGACGAGTCCGGGCGACGCCGACCTGGGCACGATCATCGTCCTGCGCCGCACGACCAGTGTCGTGACCGACACGCCGGTGGAGGGCACCACGTACACCGTGGGTAACACGATCGGCTCGTCGACCGTGGCGTGTGTTGTGACCGCGCCGACGGCGAGTTGCACCGACACCGGACTCACCAATGGCACGGCGTATTACTACAAGGTCTTCGCGAAAGACGCGAACGGGAACTACGCCACGGGCGTCGTCCCAAGCGGCTCGCCAGCCACTCCGCAGCCAACCATCGGTGGCACCGAGATCGAAGAGCTCG
>JANOKE010000547.1:0-2101 GCA_031419135.1 Gemmatimonadaceae bacterium | reverse complement strand
CCGGAGTGGATGCGGCCAGCAACGCATCGCGCGGCGCGCCGCGAACACCCTTCCCCACACGATCCGCGAAGCGGATGGCCAACACCTGCGGAGCGGATTGCGCGAAACCGATGAGGGGTCGCACCAGCGAGGCAATTGCGTACCCGAACACAATGAGTGGCTTGCGACGCCGCGATCGATCGGACCACCACCCGCTGGCCAACTTGACAAGTGACGCGATCGCCTCGGCGGCGCCCTCGATGAGGCCAACGGTGCGCACCGACGCGCCGAGTGTACCGATGAGAAACAGCGGCAGCAGCGGCGCGATGATCTCACTGGAGGCGTCGGTAAGAAAACTCACGGCGGCCAGCGCGAGTACGTTGCGACTTGGTCGCCAGGGTTTTTTCGTGTCGCTGTAAATGTTCATGGTTGAGACTGGCGACTGAGGTCCAAGGTCGTCAACCCGTCAGGGGCGCCGCCCAATCGCTCGACAATAGCGCGGCTTGCTCCAGCACCGTCTGCGTCGCCTTCTCCTGTTTGTCCGGCGGATATCCGTACTTGCGAAGGATGCGCTTGACCAACACCCGCAAGTGCGCTCGTACGGTCTCACGCAGTGTCCAGTCTATCGTCACATTGCGACGCACCGTATCAACAAGCTCGCGTGCGATCGCCCGTAGCGCGTCATCGCCGAGCACTTTCACTGCGCTGTCATTCGTTTCCAGCGCGTCGTAGAACGCCAGTTCGTCTTCGTTCAAGCCGAGCGCCTCACCGCGAGCCTCGGCGGCGCGCATCTCCTTGGCCATCGCGATCAGCTCCTCAATCACCTGCGCCGCCTCGATGGCCCGGTTTTGATATCGCCGGATGGTCTGCTCCAGCATTTCGGCGAACGACCGCGCCTGCACCACGTTCTTCTTCCCGCGACTTCGGATTTCCCCGTGGAGCAGTTTCTGTAGCAGCTCCACAGCGAGGTTTCGTTGCGGCATGCTGCGCACTTCGGCCAGGAACTCATCAGAAAGGATCGAGATGTCGGGCTTGGCAAGTCCGGCAGCGGCAAAGATGTCCATCACGCCGTCAGGAGCTACCGCACGCGAAATGATTTGCCGCACGGCGTGGTCGAGGTCCTCCTCGGGTCGTGCATCGCCAGGTGCACGTTTGGCGAGCACGGCTTGCACCGCCTGAAAGAACGCGAGATCATCGCGAATGCGCAGAGACTCCGCATGTGGGACTGCCAAGGCGAACACCTGTGACAGCTCGCGAACGGTACGAATGCAGCGCTCTTTCCCGTCAGACTGGCGCAGAATGTGTTCCTGTGCCGGTGGAAGCAGGCCAAGGCGTTCGGGCGCCGTTCCCGTCATCCACTTGGCCCATGTGAAACCGTGAAAGAGGTCGCAACAGACCTCGTACTTTTCCAGCATCAGTGCGACGGCCTCTTCCTGGTCAAGCGCGGTCCGGCCCTTGCCGCCACTTTCGGTGTAGGTCGCCAAGGCCGCCTTGAGTTCCTGCGCGAGTCCAAGGTAGTCCACCACCAACCCGCCGGGCTTATCCTTGAACACTCTGTTGACGCGCGCGATCGCCTGCATGAGTCCGTGCCCGCGCATGGGCTTGTCGATGTACATCGTGTGCAGGCTTGGCGCGTCGAAGCCGGTAAGCCACATGTCGCGAACCAGCACTATTCGCAGAGGGTCCGCCGCGTTGCGGAACCGCTTGGCGAGCGCCTCGCGTCTCGATTTGCTTCGGATGTGGGTCTGCCAATCGAGTGGGTCGGACGCCGAGCCAGTCATCACCACTTTGATCGCGCCCTGATCGTCTTCGTGGCTTTCCCACGATGGTCGCAGTTTCACCAGCTCGCGGTACAGTTCCACGCAGATGCGACGGCTCATGCACACGACCATGCCCTTGCCTTCCATGGCCTCAAGACGCCGTTCGAAGTGTTCAACGATGTCTTTGGCGACGACTTCCAGACGCTTCTCGGCGCCAACCACCGCCTCGAGTTGCGCCCACTTGGTTTTGAGCTTCTCCTTGCGGTCAACTTCTTCGCCTTCGGTTGCTTCCTCGAAGTCAGGGTCGATGGTGGGTCGCGCCGCCTCATCAAGCGCCAGCTTGGCCAGTCGACTTTCGTAGA
>JANOKE010000546.1:0-4789 GCA_031419135.1 Gemmatimonadaceae bacterium | reverse complement strand
CTGCCGATGCCGGATTCGCTCATGGGTCGGCTGGTCCAGTTCGTGGTCGCGCACGAAATCGGTCACACGTTGGGCCTCCAGCACGACCAGATCGGCAGTTCCACCTATCCGGTCGATAGCCTCCGCAGCAAGACGTGGCTTGCGAAGATGGGTCACAGCCCGAGCATCATGGACTACTCGCGCTTCAACTACGTGGCGCAGCCGGAAGACAACATCCCGGTGCAGCATCTCCTGCCCACCGTCGGTCCGTACGACAAGTACGCGATCATGTGGGGCTACAAAGCCATCGCGAACGCGAAGTCGCCCGACGCCGAACGGGCGACACTCGAACAGTGGTCGCGCATGCAGGACACGATTCCCTGGTTCCGCTTCTCGGCCAACAACGCGTACGGCGCGACGGGCACGCAGAGCGAAGCCGTCGGTGACGCCGATCCGGTGAAAGCCACGACGCTCGGCTTCAAGAACATCGAGCGCGTGATGAGCTACCTGAAGGATGCCGCGACGAGCCCGCTCGACGATAACGCCGACCTGCTGGAGCTTTACAACCGCACCGTGGGTCAGTGGAGCAACGAAGCCAATCATGTCGCGACGATGGTTTCCGGCGCGTCAGTGCAGTACAAGTCCGGCGGCCAAACTGGGTCGGTGTACACACCGATCAGCCGCGCGAAGCAGGCTGAAGCGGTGAAGTTTCTGAATGACAACGTGTTCAAGGCGCCTGCGTACTTGATCCGTCCCGACATCAGCGAGCGTGTCGAAGCTGGTGGTATCGTTCCGCGCATCAACGGGCCGCAGCAGCGCATCCTCGGCACGCTCATGCAGGACGCGCGCCTGAATCGCCTTCTTGAACAAGAGGGAACGACGGCCGACAAGAGCAAGGTCTACACGTTGAACACGTTGCTCGACGATGTGCGCAAGGGCATATGGGACGAACTCTTCGCGGCGAGCACGGTCATCAATATTTTCCGTCGCGAGCTGCAGAACGATCACATCGCGATGATCAACAGCAAGATGAATCCGCCCGCGCCGGCGGCAGGACCTGGTGGCGGCGGTGGTGGTGGCGGATTTGGTGGCCCGCCGGCGGCTCCGCTGTCCGAAGACGCGAAGTCGCATCTGCGCGGCCAGCTCACGGCGCTCAAGGACGAAGTGGAGCGGGCCATCCGCAAGGCCGGCGATAAGGCGACCGAGCTGCACCTGCGCGCGGCACTGCACCGTATCGAGACGATTCTGGATGCGAAGAACGCGACGGGTCGCGCGGTGGTGCCATAGCGCGGCGACCCTGCGGAGGTCGCGCTAATAGTAGCCACCGCGAACACCGCCGCTCTGCCCTGAGTGATCGGTGGACCTTCTGACCGTCCTCTGACCTTCGGGCCTGTGTCCCGAATGGCGTCGAGTCACCCTACCTTAGGGACATGAAGACGGAACGGCGCCACTGGCAGAAGATATTGCCCGCTGCGGCGATCGTCGCGCTCGCGGCGTGAACATGTCACCCATGACGTAGACGCTTCCCATCTGAAAGAGGTCCTCGAATTCCCGTTTCTAGCGAGCTCAGATTAGCCATCGGCGGGTTTCATCGACGAACTCACACGCCGGCGTGGGCCTGAACGCCGACGTAGCGTTTCACCTTGATCTCCTTTTCGCGTTGACGCGTGAGCGCGATTTCGTAGGAAAGCTGCATGCGCAGCAACGTGTCCATGTTGACACCAAAAGCCTTCTCGATACGCATGGCCATTTCGCCGGAGAGATCGGCATGGCCGTTCAGGAGATTGGAGATCGCCGGGCGCGACACACCAAGCACGCGCGCGGCCGCTGTCACCGTCAAGTTCAACGGTTCAATGATCTCATCTCGGATGAAAGATCCGGGGTGCGGTGGCTTGAGCATACGCATAGTTGGGTCTCGCTTTCTTGCTTAGTGATAGTCCTCAAAGTCGATATCGCACACGGTCGCGTCGTCACCATTGATCCAGAACGTCAGCCGCCAGTTGCGTGTCACATGCAAGCTCCACGTTCCGGCGCGAGATCCACTGAGCCGGTGAGCCTTCCACGTCGGCAGGCTCACGAGCTCTTCGGGATCGTTCATATCCTGAAGAAACGCCAGCATGTTGCGCAGCTTCGGCACACAGACGGCAGGCAGTCCTCTCGCACTGTCATCCGAATGGAGCCGCCTCAGGCCCTTGTGTACGATATTCCTGATCTTCACTATGGAATGTGGCCCGTAACGTTACAGGTGTCAACCAAAAGGTTGCCGCGCAGTATCAAGCTCGCCCGGGAGACACGCGCGCGCGAATGCCTGATCGAGGTCCGTCGCGCCGAGCTCGCGCAGCATGGCAATGATCTTGGTGCGTCCGAGGTTCGCGGGGTTCGACATCGGCGGACCCCAATTGCACGCACCTCGGCGACTTGCGCTTCTCTGGCTTCGCGCGCACCGCGAGACACGGTTCCGGTGAACACGTTGGGGAGCAATCGAGCTCTCTCTTCAGAACCACCAGAACATCGGGTAGGTAAAGGTCGGATCCTCGTCGAAGAAGCCACGCGGTGCCGGCTCGTCGACGGGGAAATCGAAACCACCAGTGCTCCCACTCGATGCGCCTGCACCAGTCGGGCGCAGTGATATTCCCGAGTTCCAGTCCGGTGGATTCACTCCCATCAGCCAGCGCACGAAAAAGTCGTTGCGCTTACGCGTGCCGTCGGGCCCTGTCGCACCGTGACCACCGTTCGGAACCACAAGCAAATCGAAATCCTTGCCCGCCGCAATCAGTGCGTTGGCAACCTGCATCGTCGATGAGGGATCGACGTTGGTGTCCATCTCACCGACAGTCAGATACAAATGGCCTTTGAGATTCTTCGCAGCGGTCACGTTCGAATTGGACTCGTAGTGCGGGCCCATCTCTCCCATCCACGCTTCGTTCCACCAGATCTTGTCCATGCGGTTGTCGTGGCAGCCGGAGTTCGCCACCGCGACATCGTAGAACTCGGGATGCAAGAACACCGCGCCGGCGGCACTCTGCCCGCCAGCCGACGTGCCGTAGATGCCGACGCGCGTGATGTCGTACCATGGGTACTTCTTGTTCACGGCCTGATGCCAGAGGATACGATCGGGAAATCCGGCGTCAGCAATGTTCTTCCACGCCACATCGTGAAAGGCTTTCGATCGATTGCTCGTTCCCATGCCATCGATCTGCACGAGAACGAAACCGATTTCCGCGAGCGATACGAGACTCTGCCCACCGCCCCAGGTCTTGGGCACGAATGAACCGTGCGGTCCCGCGTAGATCTGCTCGATGACGGGGTACTTCTTTTTCGGATCGAACGTCACCGGTTTAACGACAATGCCCCAGATGTCGGATTTGCCATCGCGCGCTTTCGAGACGAACACTTCGGGCGGACGGAATCCGGCTTTTACTGCCGCAGACATGTCACCCTTTTCGAGTGGCAGTATGCGCCGGTCGCTCACGCGTTTCAACTCAACGACCGTGGGGAGATCGACGCGCGAATAGGAATCGATGTAGTACTGGCGATCGGACGACCATGTGATGGTGTGCGACCCATCGGCCTCGGTGTACGCAACGAGACCCGTGCCGTCGAAGTTGATGCGATAGTAGTGAATGAAGTACGGATCCTGATTCGCATTCATGCCGCCCGCGCGGAAGTAGATCTGGCGATTCGCGACATCCACACTGTCCACGCCGCGCACCACCCAATCACCCTTCGTGATCTGGTTCTGTACGCTACCCGTTTTGCCATCGAGCAGGTAGAGATGGTTCCACCCGTCGCGTTCGGACGCCCACACCAGCTCACCGCCCGAGTACGAGTCGCATCCGCCGCCCTGAGCCAAACGACAGTTCGCGCCAACGTCATAGGCAAAGTTGTGCCCCTGATCGCTGTACATGAAAAAGCTCTTCGTCACCTCGTCAACCATCGGACGGACGGCACCGGTGGACGCGTCCACTTCGAGCACGCGGTAGATCATGTGACCGCGCTGATTGTATTGAAACGAATACGCGCCGTTGTCCTTGCGCCAAACGGCGCGAGAGATCGCGTACGGATTCGGGAAGAACGTTCGGTCGATCAGAATCTGGCGTTTCGTTTCGATGTCGAAGATCGCCGGCTGATTGGAATCGAGTATGTCACCGGCCTTTCGGTACACTCCGCCTCCAAAGTTTCCGGGCGCTTGGCCGTATGGCACGAGCTTGGGCTGCACCTGGTCGGCCGGGGACGATTGCACGTAGTACGGGATCCGGTTGTATCCAGCCTTTTGCCGATAGGCCACGAGCTTCTTCGAATCGGGCGACCACACGACGGAGTTGAGCAAATACGCATCGCCTTCCGACCCGTCGGTGCTCAACGTCGTGTAGTTCGGTGCTGAATTGCCCGCGCCGCCGCCGCCGCGACCACCGCGCCCGCCACCCACAGGAGTCGGCGCAGGGGCAGGCCGAACGGCGACATTGTAGTTCTGAATGAACGCGACGGTCCGACAGTCGGGGGAGAATACTTCTGTCCTCGCCGCACCAGGCTGCGCAGCCGATTCTCCTCCGCAGCGCGGCGCGTTTGCACCCTGGCCTCGTCCGCCGCCGCCACCACGCCCGCCTTGGCCACTGCCCGCCGTTGTTGCTGCGCCGACACGCGAGCATGACGAGGTCGCGATGGTGCAGCGGTAGCGCGACCCGGCCGCGTCACCCTCAAAGGCGGCCCCATTGTCAACGACAGAAATGGAAGCGAATGGCAGCGTGATCTCCGTGTACTGCTGACCCGCTGCCGTCGACAGGCTTCTCGCCACCGCTGCGTGATCAAA
>JANOKE010000545.1:0-5366 GCA_031419135.1 Gemmatimonadaceae bacterium | reverse complement strand
CTGGGCAAGATCGAGCTCCTTCAACATTTCTACCGATACCCGTCGGGCCCGCGGATGACCATAGGCCAGCGTGACCTGCACCGTGTCACTGAACACGGCGGCGGGATTGGCGTCCTTGTTGCGCAGTGACGCGTCCACCTGTTGCAACAGCGTTTGCAATGCCACGCTGTCGGCGCGCGGTGCCGTTAAACGCAGCCAAATCAGCTGCATGAACGTTTCCAGATCCTTCGGCGAGGCGCGCCCGTTCAACCCTTCATTCAGGTCGCTGATGATTGGTGACACCGCCGCCACCTTCCCGGTCAGCTTCTTGTTCAGGTCGATGAGCGAAAACTCGCCAACGCCGCCGCGCTCGATCACCGCCGTCGTCACCGCGCCGCGAAACACCGCACTGTCGGGCAGCAGGCTCGCGCCGCCCGGACTCCACGCCGTCATGAGCAGCTGATCGGCGTTGAAGTCGGTGGGCTTCACATACACGCGCACACCGTTTGACAGCGTCCATTCCGTGAGTCCGATAGCGTCGAATCGCCGCTCGGCGACCACGCGGCCGGCCGTGGGTGCGGTTCGCACCAGCGCTCCTTCGGCCACCGTTTCCGTCCACGGCGAAATGGTGGACGCGGCCACCTTGGCGAACACCCGTCGCACCTCGTCTTCCGTGGGTGCTGGAAGTCCATTCTTTTGGGGCAGCGTCACGGTCACCACGCGATTGGCGGCGCCGCTGCGCTCGTTACCCAGCGCATTCACCTCGGCAAGGGTCACCGACGGCAGGAGCGCCCTGGCCGCGGAGTACTCGAACGCCACACCGGGAATGCCGTCTCCCGACAGATAGTTGTCGATGTACTCACCCACGTACGACGCGGAGGGTGTTTTGTCCCGCTCTGCATACGCGCGTTCCAATGCCCGCAACAGATTCGTGCGACCGCGATCGAGTTCGCTCTGGAGAAACCCGTATCGCTGCACGCGCTCGGCCTCGGTGAGCACCACCTGCAACGACGTCAGCAGCTGGCCTTCCTTGGCACCCGCATCGAGCGAGTAATAGTCGCTGCCGCGCACGAAATTGCCACCGCCGGCACCCGCGCCAACAAACGGCGCATCAGGCTTCTGGGACAACTCGCTGAACCGCTGATTCAACATGCTGTTGTACAGCCGACGCATCATCAGCTGGCGAAACTCACCGACGGTGCGCGTACCCGTTGGCGGCAGCTTCCACAACACACCCACGGCGGACGACGTGAGTTCGGGATCGGTGACGATCGACACCAGCGTCGAATCATGTTTGGGCACGGGCGTCACCGTGCGCGGGCGGGCGTTGCCACGTCGGGGAATCGCACCGAACGTGCGTCGAATCAGTGCCTCGAGCTTCAACGGGTCCGTGTCACCAACGGCGATGACCGCCATCAAGTCGGGCCGATACCAGTCGCGCCAAAATCGCTTGATGGGCGCCGGGTTGGCGTTTTCGATGACGCTTGGCAATCCAATAGGAAGTCGCTGCGCGTAGCGAGATCCCTGAAAAATGACGGGGAACTGCAAATCCCGGACGCGTTCGTCGGCGCCCAGTCCGCTGCGCCATTCCGACAGCACCACCCCACGTTCGGCCACCACAGCAAGCGAGTCGAACAGGATACCGGTGGCAACGTCACCGAGAAATCGAAAACTCTTTTCCAGGATGCCCGCGCTGTCGGTTGGCACGGGCAGGATGTAGATCGTTTCGTCGAAGCCGGTTTCGGCATTCAGGTCGGCCCCGAAACGCACGCCAATGGACTCGAGGTACTTGACGATATCGTTCCTTGCAAAACTCTTCGTGCCATTGAACGCCATGTGCTCAAGGAAGTGCGCCAGCCCACGCTGGTCGTTGTCCTCAAGGATCGACCCCGCATTGACCACCAGTCGCAGCTCGGCGCGCTGCTCGGGCTTGGTGTTTCGTCGCACGTAGAAGCGCAGGCCATTGGACAGCGTCCCCACGCGCACCGCAGGATCGACCGGCAGGCGGGCGGTCAAACGGAACGAGTCGGTCACCTGCTGGTCGACCCCGATTCGCGGCGACGGTTTGGTCGGCGGGGGCGTCCGGGTAGCGGGAACACCCTGCGCCGCAAGGGGAGCGGCGACCAGCACGACCGTCAAGGCAAGGGTGAGGCGCATCGATGATGTGAGCGGGGGGGGGTGGCAGCTATGGTGGCAGCGAATACCTACCTCGTGTAACGGACGCCTCGTGTTGGAAGGCGCCTGGCCTTGAGGCGAATACTGTCCTGCGACAGGGCTGCTTGGAATCGCCGGCCGAGTGCAGTCGGCCAAGTCATCAAGGCCACGTCGAAGCCCCGGTGTAAACGACTAAAGCAGGCTCGTCTGTGGCGTTTGAGAGTCGAATAGTGTTGCGCTTACGCAGCACAATGCCAGAATTCGTCGCGGCAGCCACGAACCAAAAACCATGGTATGGTCGCGCTCGCTAGACTGGAAACGAGCTCTGCCATTGGGAAATGCATCGAATGGTTGAGTCTGGCACGGACATTGAACAAGAGGAGGGTGACTCATACACGGCAGTTCACCCTCTGCAGTCCGGAGTTCCCCATGCGCACACGATACGTCGCAGCACTGACAGCCCTTTTCCTGAGTTCCGCGTCGCTCAACGCACAGCCGGTGAGGGTGGACTACACGGTGACCGGTTCGGCCAACCACTGGCTGTTCAATTTCACTATTGTAAACAACATGGTCGGTGAGCCGGCCGACATGGGCGTGTATTTCTTTGGCGTCAAACTCAACGGCACCGCCGTGGTCGCGACGCCGGCCGGTTGGAGCTCTGGCAGCAACTGGAGCTACACGCCGTCCGACGTGGTGTACGACAACTTCTGGAGCAAGAACAATTTCGTCGGCGTCATGCCTGGGCAGTCGCTGAGCGGGTTTGCGGCGGCAAGCTTCGCACTCACCGCCCCTACTTCTGTCGGTTGGTTTGCGTATGCCGTTTCCAACTCGGGACAGGAATACCGGGGTGAAGGGAGCTTTATCCCCACGACATCCAATCCCGGTTTCGAGGGACAGGGCTCGGATCTCAACTGGTCGGACAACGCGCCTGACGAATTGACGCCAGTGACGACCACGCCAGAGCCGTCCACATACGTGCTGCTCGCGACAGGGCTCGCGGCACTTGGTGCGGCCTCGCGTCGTCGCGGAACGCAGATCGTTTGATTCGAGGTCCTTTCGTGGACGGCATTGTCACGCGAGGGTGGGCTGTCAGCAGGCAACAGAACGGGGACTCCAGTGAGTCCCCGTTCCGCGTTGGTACACTGGCTATGAATTGCCGAATCGTCCGCGCAGCAGCGATCGGAGATCGATCGCCGGTTCATTGCGGGGCGCGGGTAGCGCTGGCGCCGCATCGCCGCCCAGAGTCACGCGCTGCATGGTGCTGCGCACGCCGGGATCGAGAAAGCGCGACAGCTGTCCAAACGCAAAGTCGGCGCTCGTGCGCGATGGATAGCTGTGCAACGGCCAGGTGACGTACAACTGATCGCGCGCGCGTGTCATCGCGACGTAGAGCAGGCGACGTTCCTCATCAACTTCGTCTTCCTTGTCGGCCGTTCGCGCCATGGGAAAGATCCCGTCGGCCGCCCAGATCACGAACACGACATCCCACTCCTTCCCCTTTGCTGAGTGGGCCGTGGACAAGATGAGGACGTCGGACTCGTCGTCGCCGCCGACCGCCAGGTCTTGTGTATTCGCCGGGGGCTCGAGTGCCAGTGCCGCCAGAAACGTGGAGCGATCGGGATAACCGGCGGCGATCACTTCCAATTGGTCCAGGTCGGCCAGTCGCGGGCGCGCGTCGTCATACGTCGCTTTCAGAATCGGGTCATACAGTTGACGCACCAGTCGGATCGCTTCGGCCGGCGCCTGCACGTTCACTCGGCGCATGCCATCCAGCAGGGCGGACAGCGCCTGCAGCCCTGGACGCGCGCGTGACGCCGCGCGCACGGCGCCAATGGACATCGGTTCCCACCCATGCTGCGCCAGTATGTCCACCGCGGCGCGGGCCGTCGCGTCGCCGACACCGGGAAGCAGACGGAGCAAACGATACCAACTCACTTCATCAAGCGGATTCTCCAGGACACGCAAAAAAGCGAGGATGTCCTTGACGTGTGCCGCTTCGAGAAACTTGAGCCCGCCCCATTTTTCGTACGGAATGCGACGGTTGGCCAATTCGATTTCCAGATCGGCCGACAGATAGCCGGCGCGAAACAGCACCGCCATCTCACGCAACGGAATGCCCTCGTCGTGCAATTCGAGAATACGGTCCACGACGAATTGTGTTTGCGCATGCTCGTCGCGCACGGTAACCAGCCAAGGTGGCTCGCCGCCAGTCCGCTCGGTCCACAACTGCTTGGAGTACCGCTCCCGACTGCGCGAGATGAGCGCATTGGTGGTGTCGAGAATTGACGGGACCGAGCGATAGTTGCGCTCCAGCGTGACAATGTGGGTGCCGGGAAACTGGAGTGGGAAATCGAGAATGTTGCGAATGGTCGCGCCGCGAAATGCGTAGATGCTCTGCGCATCGTCACCGACGACGGTGATCCGTCCGTTCGTGCACAGCGCGCGCAGGATGCGCGATTGCAGTGGATTGGTGTCCTGATATTCATCCACCAACACATGGTCGTACAGCCGTCGGATCTGTTCGGCGATGGGTGGTGCCTGTTCGAGCAGCAGCGCCCACGACAGCAGCAGGTCGTCGTAGTCCAGCAGGTTGCGTTCGGCTTTGCGACGCACGTAGTCGCGAAAGAGCGATTCGATATCGCCGGTCCAGGCAAGAAAATGCGGCCATTGGTCGCCAATGAGATCGGTAATTGGGCGATCGGTATTGATGTGCCGCGAGTAGATCGTCAGCAAGGTTTCGGCGCGCGGGAAGCGCGGCGCCGACCGGGGGGCGTTCTGGGAATCTGCGTGCCCAAGCGCGGCGCGAGCGAGGCCCATGAGATCGGCGGCGTCACTCTGGTCGAGGATCGTGAAGTCGGCAGGCAAACCGGCGGCGGGTCCGAATCGGCGCAACAGCCGATGCGCCGTGCCGTGGAAAGTGCCGCCCTGGACTTGCAACGACGCCGAGCCGACCAACCGCTGACAGCGATCGAGCATTTCCTGGGACGCGCGTCTGGTAAAGGTCAGGAGAAGGATGCGACTGGCCGGCACACCGCGGCTAATGAGGTGAGCCACCCGGTGGATCAGGGTGCGGGTTTTTCCCGATCCGGCGCCGGCTACAATAAGGAGGGGGGAGTCGCCATGGCTGGCGGCTTGCGCCTGGGCGGCGTTGAGGGCCGGCCCGTGGGAGTCTGGAATGGGGGCAGGGATCTCCCGATGGGTAGGGAGATGGATCCGTGTGATGTCGGCCATCT
>JANOKE010000544.1:0-1198 GCA_031419135.1 Gemmatimonadaceae bacterium | reverse complement strand
CGGAGTCGCGCGCCGCAAACGATTGCAGTCTCGTTCTCACGGGAAATCCACACGGGATCGCGCTGGCATTTCTGCGAGTCCGGCGCGAGTATGCGGATCGCCCGCCGACGGCCTGCAATCGGCGCCGTCGCCCCGCCGACTCCTGTATTCATGAAGTTCAAACGCGCTGCTGGCGTCCTTCTCCACCATACGTCACTGCCTGGTCAAAACGGGATCGGCGAACTGGGGCCTGACGCCATACGTTTCCTCGACTTTCTCGTGGAAGCCGGCTTCACCATTTGGCAGATGCTGCCCTTGGGCCCGACTGGCTACGGCGATTCCCCGTACCAGTGCTTTTCGGCCTTCGCCGGCAACCCACTGCTCATTCATGTGCCGGGTTCCACCAGCGCGTTGCCAACGAATGCGGTGGACTTTGCGAGCGTTATATCGCACAAGCAGCGTTTGCTGACCAAAGCGTTCCAACGGTTTGTGCCGGATGATCGCTATCGGCGGTTCGTGCAGCAGCATGCGTGGCTTGACGACTATGCCGTGTTCACCGCGCTCAAACAGGCACACGACGGCGCGTCCTGGACGCGTTGGCCGTCTGCCCTCGCGGCGCGCGATCCGGACGCTTTGCAGACCTTTCGCGCGGCGCATCTCCGCGAGATTGAACAGGTGCGTATGGAGCAATACGCGTTCTTCACACAATTCCAGGCGCTCAAGCGTGCCTGCGCGGAGCGCGGCATTCGGCTGATGGGCGATCTCCCCATTTACGTCGCGCACGATTCGGCAGACGTGTGGGCCAATCGCGAGCTCTTTCAACTCGACGCGGCGGGACAACTGATCGTGCAGGCCGGCGTGCCACCCGACTACTTCAGCGAGACGGGACAGCTGTGGGGCAATCCGTTGTATGACTGGGACGCCTTGCGCGCGCAGGGATATCGCTGGTGGATCGAACGTATGCGCGCCGCACTGGGCATGTTTGACATGGTCCGCCTCGATCACTTCCGGGGATTCGAGGCCTACTGGGAGGTGGCCGGCAACGCCACCACGGCGGTGGACGGACGCTGGGTGAAAGGCCCCGGCATCGAACTGTTTACCGCATTGTCGGCCGAACTTGGCCCCATGCCAATCATTGCCGAAAATCTTGGACTCATCACGCCCGCCGTTGAAACGCTGCGCGAATCACTCGGCTACCCTGGCATGAGCATTCTGCAGT
>JANOKE010000543.1:0-1309 GCA_031419135.1 Gemmatimonadaceae bacterium | reverse complement strand
GCACGGCGTTAATGACGCGCATTCCGGCGCCGCCTATGCTGGCCGCCGTCGCAGTCCTGAGCATCGCGGCGGCCACGTTTGCCGCAGCGGGTTCCGGCGTGGCCGCCGTATGGATGATCGTGCTCCTGGGGTTGCTTCACTCCATCCAGTTCCCAACTATCTTTGCGCTCGCTATCGATGGCATTGGTGAGGATACAAAACTCGGCGCGTCGCTGCTGGTCATGAGCATCGTGGGTGGCGCCATCATTCCAGCCATCATGGGCGCGATTTCCGATGCGCGGGGCATTCAAACTGCTTTCTGGATTCCCGCGCTCTGCTACCTGGTGGTGCTGCACTTCGCACTGCGCGGCTACAGGCACACTGCGGCAGTCACGTCATGAGCGCGGATTCACGCCACCGCGCGTGCCTCGCACTC
Organism: Gemmatimonadaceae bacterium; assembly: GCA_031419135.1. Lineage (GTDB taxonomy): Bacteria > Gemmatimonadota > Gemmatimonadetes > Gemmatimonadales > Gemmatimonadaceae > Gemmatimonas. The sequence goes on along the minus strand of JANOKE010000543.1, from coordinate 894 downwards.
GACCTCAAGGGCGATCCCGCACTCATCGCCGAGTATTGTCGACTGCACGAACAGATCTGGCCGGAGATTGCGGCAAGCATTCGTGACGCCGGCATCGTGAGCATGGAGATCTGGCGCACCGGCAATCGTCTCACGATGGTGATGGAAACCAACGAACGATTCGATGCCGCGGCGAAAGCCGTGGCCGATACGGCGAATCCGAAAGTGGCAGAGTGGGAGTTGCTGATGTGGCGCTTCCAGCAACCCTTGCCGTGGGCCGACGCGGGTCAGAAGTGGGTGCCGATGGTGAAGATCTTCGATCTCTCGGAACAGGCGTAGGCGACGCGTGCGTGTCGCGCTTGCCGTGCCTTGCTACGTCGACCAGCTCCGTCCTCAGGCGGCGCAGGCCACGCTGGTGCTGCTCGAACGACTGGGTTGCGAGGTGAGCCTGGCGTTTGATGCGCCCTGTTGCGGTCAGCCCATGAGCAACGCGGGCGCCGTGGCCGATGCGCGGGCAGCCGCGAGCGCGTGGGCACTGCGCGCTCAACCCTTTGACGTGATCGTGATGCCGTCGGGCAGTTGCACGCATCACGTGCGGCATCACCTGCCCGGACTGGTAGCGGGCAGCACCGGTGCACATGCGGCGCGCGTTACGTTCGAGCTGTGCGAGTTTCTCGCGGGGCCGCTGCACATGCCCACCCTCGCCGGACGCTTTCCGTATCGCGTGGCCATGCACCTGGGCTGTCACGCCCAACGAGGACTGCGACTGGGTGGATCGTCGGAGTTGCACGAGGCACCCAGCGGACCGATGCACACCTTGCTTGACGCGTTGGACGGCCTGACGATGGTACCGCTCGATCGACCCGACGAATGCTGCGGTTTTGGTGGATCGTTTGCGATTGGTGAGCCCGACGT
>JANOKE010000542.1:0-3499 GCA_031419135.1 Gemmatimonadaceae bacterium | reverse complement strand
GACGGTCTTGATTCAGAAACTCCCCGCCGCGCGCATGCTCGACATGACCGCACACGGCGGCATGATCATGGTTGGCGCCCCAACGGTGCTAATTGGGGGGTGATACTGCGGTACTGCAACTGCAGTGGGGGTAAAGCAACTGCAGTTGTGGTAAAGCAACTGCAGTGGGGGTAAGGCAACTGCAGTTGTGGTGTAGCAACTGCAGTGGGGGTACCCCAACCGCAGTGGCGTTACCCCAACTGCGGTGGCTGTCCCGCTGTTAACCACCGCGTCCCGAGCGCCGCCGATACATCTCGGCCGGGTGGGATCGCCAACAGGTCGGGATCAGCATCCCAGGTGGCGCCGTGATCGGTGCTGGCATCGAGCCGGTGTGAGGCGTGCACGTGGTAGCCAACCGAAAGCAGGATCTCGCGACAGTCGCGATAGAGTGCCGGTGAATGCACCGAGATCAGCATCAGCGGCAAGGTTCCGGCGGCGGCAGCGTTCGCCAGAAATGCTGCGGCGCCTCTCAACATCTGCGCTTCGGCACCCTCGATATCGGCCTTGAGAAAGGTGGGCGCGCGAAGTCCGCTGGCAACCAGATGGGATATTGTCGACACCTGCACCTGTTCGCGACCGTTGCCAAGGGAGAACCCAGCCGACGATCCCGATCCACCAAATGTCGAATGGCCGACATAGTCGGCAAGCGCGAAGGGTTGCACGTGCACCTGTTCGGCAGCGTTCCACGACAGATGCGTTCGGAGGTACCAGCGGTTGTATTCCGCCGGCTCAAACGCATGCACCTCTCCCGAATTCGCGGTGATTGTGCGCGCGGCGATCAGCGACGCATAGCCATGATTGGCACCGATATCCCAGAACACGTCCGTGGGCTGAATCAGGGCCGCGAAGGCCTCAAATCGTTCGGGTTCGTAAAGGCCCGCCGCGATGCCTTGTCCGCTGGCAGCAATACTCCATTTCCGGCCACGATTCGGCCCCGCCTGAATGGGCACGGCGATCCGACGGATCGGCAACGAGACAAGATGTCGGAGAAACAGAGGCACTCTCATGCAGGCCTAATATGCACTCATCGCCACGGCCACGGCGAGGACGGTGCTGACGCAGTCGCGCTCCTCAGACCGGCGCAACGCGACCGAGAAGATCCCATCGATTCCCCTCGACATCAAGGAATACGGCAACGGAACCGTACGATTCCTCACGAGGTGCAGCGACAAACACCACACCGGCGTCGATCATCCGCGCGTACATAGTCTCGAAGTCGTCGACGCGCAGAAAGAAGCCAACCCGTCCGGCACACTGGTCGCCGACCCTCGTACGTTGATGATCGCCATCGGCGCGTGCCAGCAGGATGCCAGTCAGCCCGCCAACGGGTCGCACAACGACCCAGCGTTTGGGGCGTCCGTCGTTGGTGAGCGCCGGAACGTCCTCAACCAGTTCGAACCCCAGGACGTTCACGAAGAAGTGAATCGCCGGTTCGTACTCCCTGACAATCAGCGCGACCAGTTCAAGATGTGACATCAGGTCATCTACACGCGGCCCACGGAGGCCGGCAAGGGCTCGATCGCGATCCTCAGGACGCGAACCTCAGGACGCGATCCTCAGGGTGCGAGCGACCGTGCAGGCGCCTCGGTCTCATGATGCGCTGACTCACTGACTGACTCGATCGCCAGCCGCGCAAACGTCCACCGTCGAACGGTCTCCGGATTCACCTGCAGGAGATCGGCGAATCGCCAGATGGTGTCGTGGGGATGCGAGTGCAATCTCGCTCGACAGTCTGCAAGTGCTGAGGCCGCTTGCAAACGAGCGGAGATCTTCCACGGCACGTTGCCTCCTCGTTCCACCGGTAGACAGCTCGACGAAGGGAAATTCCGTGTAGACATTACTGTCCGTCAAGTCGCGTCAAATCCGCTCCACCACCAGCATCTCCCCGATGCGACACCGCGCACTTGCTGACGCCGAAAACTGCACATCGCGCAGTACGTGGGTGCGGCGCTACCGGCGAGTTCGGCGAAACCGGGCTCGAAAGGCTAGCGCCTCAGGCGATCTACCCGCACAATTGGCGTCATCGATATCTGAACTCGCGACAACACGAGCGGCCTGAGCGCCGCGGGTTAAGCCGGTTTCAGAAGTCCGTCCTTGGTTCGTGCGCCAATTGCGGCGGCGGTGATCGCCGCTCATCCACTCTGGAGGACCCATGAAGCATCAGATTCAACTCACGGCCGTCGCTGCAGTCGTCGCCCTGACCTCGCTCTCGCCACTGCCGGCGGCCGGACAGGGGTTGTCGGACAAGATCGGCGAGTTGATCAGTTTCGGATCGTGCGGTCAGGCCCTCTGTATTGTCACCGGGACCGGCACACACGGAGGCCACTACCTGAAGTCCGCCCAAACGGCCGGGGATCAGTTGGTCAACTTTCTCACCGGCTCCATAACGGCCAGCGTGGGCAGACTGCCGATCAGCGCGACCAGCAGCGGCAACACGGTGAGCTTGGTGAATGGCGCGCTCGTGCAGGGCACCACTTCGGCCGGACCGGTATTCGCCGAGCGCGCGAACACCATGGGGAAAGGACGCTCACTGTTCGGTGTCAACACCACGGGCATTCGATACAGCAAGTTGCGCGGGCAGTCCATCGACTCGTTGGGCTTCCAACTGGCGCATGAAGACGTGGGGTCGGTGGGGCTCGGTGATTCCCCCAATGAGCGCGATATCATTGGCGCGAACCTCAACATGCAGTTCAACATGCAGGTCACGTCCCTCTTCGCAACGTATGGCATCACCGACCGGCTCGACGTCAGCGTCGCGGTCCCCTTTGTGATGGCGTCGCTCGACGCAACGGCCCACGGCCTGGTGTTCAGCGACTCAACCGTGACAGGCAACCACTACTTCGATACGCCTGGCACGTATACGAAGCTCAACACCGTGTCCGGCTCCAAGGCCGGGCTTGGCGATATTGCCGCGCGCCTCAAGTACAACCTGGGGAAGACCGACAAGGCCGGGGTGGCGATTCTGGCGGACGTTCGGCTTCCTACGGGCAGCGAGAAAGACTTTCTGGGCGCGGGCAGTGTGTCGGCGAATGCCTTGGTGATCGCGTCATCTACGTTTGGCAAATTCTCGCCACATGCCAACGTGGGGCTGGCGATTCGGACGGGCGAAGGACAGAACAGCGCGATGCTTGGGACGTTCGGATTCGACCAGATGCTCAGCCCGAAGGTCACGGTGGCTTTCGACGTGCTGTCGGAGTTCCAGGCGGGCGGTGACGCGGGCGAACTGCCGCCGGACTTCACCGTCAGGCCAGTCGGGAAGACGCTCAGCTACACAGGGTCGAATATCCCGAGTAGCAAGGACAACCCGATCAGTCTGTCGGGCGGCGGTCGGTTTGTGGCCGGCGCCTTTACGATCCTGGCGAACGCTCTGGTGCCGGTGAAATCGGGTGGACTGCAGGCCAACTTTATCTGGACGCTGGGCGTGGACCGCCGATTCTAGGAGCGGTGAGGATCGAGGCCG
>JANOKE010000541.1:0-6094 GCA_031419135.1 Gemmatimonadaceae bacterium | reverse complement strand
GCCGTGCAGCACGCGCGCGCGACCCCTTGTCGCGAGCGCGTGTGTACATTGCGGGATTCCGAACGTCTCACTGAGCCGAGCGGCACTGCGCGTCTTCCGGCTCCCCACCGCGGAGGGCCGTCGCCGCCTCGGATGAGATGGTGGCGACTACTCTGGCGCAAGGACGCGACGGCATGGCAAAGACGGTACTGGTGACGGGTGGTGCAGGCTTCATCGGCTCACATGTGTCTGATCGATTCCTGGTTAATGGCTGGGATGTCACCATTCTCGACGATCTCTCGAGTGGTCGGGAAGAAAACCTGCCGCCATCCGCGCGCTTCGTGCGCGGCGACATCACAAGCCCCGACGCGGCCGCGCTCGTGAAGAACGGGCGATTCGACGTGATCTGTCATCTGGCGGCGCAGATTGACGTGCGACGCAGCATGCACGATCCCGTGTTTGATGCCACGCGAAATATTCTCGGCACACTGAACCTCATGCAGTCCGTGCAGGCGAGCGGGCATTCCACGCGGGTCGTATTCTCGTCTACCGGTGGTGCGCTGTACGGAGAATTTGATCCGCCCCCCAGCACGGAACTGTTCGCGAAGGATCCCGAAGCGCCGTATGGAATCGCCAAGCTGTCGGTGGAGTACTATCTCGCGTACTATGGGCGTGTGCACGGCCTTGACACGGTCGCGTTGCGCTATGGCAATGTGTACGGTCCGCGGCAGGACCCACACGGAGAGGCGGGCGTGGTCGCGATTTTCTGCAATCGCATCCTCGACGGTCGTGCCCTCACCGTGTATGGCGACGGCGAGCAAACGCGAGACTATGTGTACGCGGGAGATGTTGCCGCGGCAAACTTCGCTGCCGCGACCTCATCCACGTTGCCCAAGCCCGGACGGCTGGATGCGCGGGCGTTCAACATCGGCACCAGTATCGAGACCTCGGTGAACACGCTGGCCACCACGCTGCAGTCAGTGTCGGGGACCACCGCCGCCCTTGACTTCGCGCCGGCGCGCTCGGGCGAACTGGCCCGCTCGGCGCTGCAAACCAGCAAGGCGCGCGACGTGTTGGGCTGGACACCCACCGTGTCGCTGGCCGAGGGCCTCACCAATACGTATCGCTACTTCGCTGGGCGCCGTTCGGGCGCGCTCACGCGTTGATCGTGACAGGCGTTTCTCTCGTCGCGCTGCTGCAGCTGGGCGCGAAACCCGCGACCATGTCGGGGTCGTTGGTGGGAATGATTCTTCGCGCCGACTTCGTCACCAAGGGTGTGCTGATCCTGTTGGTTGTGCTGTCTGTATTGTCATGGGCAATCATGTTCGCCAAGTGGCGCGCGTTTCGGGTCGCGGAATCGCACGGCCGGGCCTTCGTCAACGATTTCGAACGCGCGCGCGGTATCGACGAGGCAACGCAGCTCGCGCAGCGCGCCAGGAGCAGTGCGTTCACGTCGGTGTTCGCGCGCGCTGTGCAGTTCCTGAATGACACCAAACCGGCGCTTGGCGCTACACCAGACCGCACGGCGAGACTTTCCGGTTCGCAGGTGGAAGCCCTTCGTCTGGTACTTGATGCGGAATCGGGCAAGGAGCGCGAAGCGCTGGGACAATTCATTCCGTGGTTGGCGACGGTGGGCAGCGTGAGCCCCCTGATCGGCCTGCTTGGCACCGTGCTTGGTGTTATCAGCGCTTTCGACGGCATTGTGCAAAAGGGCTCCGGCAATATCAGTGCAGTGGCGCCCGGCATTGCCACGGCCTTGCTCGCCACGGCCGCTGCACTCACCGTTGCCATTCCAGCGGCCTTTGCCTACAACATCTTTGCGGCGCGACTGAATCGATTTGACAGTTCGCTGGAAGGCTTTGGGTCGGAGCTCATCGCGCTGATGGTGCGCGAAGGCAGGATTTGAGTCGGTATGCGAAGCCGTCGACGCGGTGACCGCATGGGGGTCAACGGCGAAATCAACGTCGTCTCGTTGATCGACGTGATGATGCTGCTGATGGTGATCTTCATGATCACCGCCCCCATCATGCAGGGCGGCGTGGATATCGCCCTGCCGAAAGCCGACGTGCGACCACTGGATGCGAAGAACGGACTCGTGGTGACGATCGACCGACGCGGACGAATTTTCGCCGACGACGTACTCCTGAGCTTTCGCGAATTCTCAGGCGCCATCAAGGCGCTGTCCGAGAAGAAGGGCGCCGGCGGTGTATTCGTTCGCGCGGATGAAGCTGTGGATTACGGCACGGTGCTTCGGGTGATCGCCGCCATAAAGGCGGCCGGCATTACCGACGTGGGCCTGATGGGCGATCCGGAGATTCGGTAATGAGCCTGCTCATTGCGCGCCGAAACGCACCCGCGTCGGGAGTTCTCAAAACCGGTTTCGTAGTGTCGGGCATCGTCCACCTCGGTGTCGTTGCAGCGCTGGCGGTGTGGGGTCTGCAGCAGGACGTGCCGCGACCGCCCATCTATCGTGTGGAACTGGTCGGGGCCCCCAAGGGAATGCGCCAGGCGGGAGCGGTTACGCCCAAGGCGAGCAACGCAGCCAAGTCGACCAATACGCCCGCGGGTGCGGAGCGCATGCCCACGGCGAAGTCGCTGCCCAGCAAGCAGGCACCAGCATCAGCCACGCCAAAGGCCACTCCGTCAGCCGACCGTTCGAAAGCGGCCACCGCAAAGAGTGCGTCGACGTCCGCGACTGCGAGTGCAGTACCCAAAGCCGGCAGCGGCCGTGACGGCGGGACAGGTGCCGATGTGCGCAATGTCCGACTGGATGGGATCGCGTTCCCGTTCCCAGGGTACCTGAGCAACATCGTGCGGCAGCTCACCCTCGCGTACTCACCGCGGCGCGTGTCCGCCGCGCTGTTGACCGAAGTGAAGTTCATGATTCGTCGCGACGGCTCTGTGTCCGGTATCGAGATCGTCAAGTCGTCTGGAGATCGGCTGTTCGACCTGGAAGCGCAGGCCACCGTTGAGGCGGTCGGTAACTCCCGGAGTTTCGGCGCGTTGCCCGCGGGATGGACCGACGATGTACTGATTGTCTACTTCACATTCGATTACGCCCTCCGTCCCTGAACACCTGATGTCACTCGCTGGAGCGGGCGCCGCTGCGCGCCATCACGTTATGCGTTGCCTGTTCGCCATTCTGCTGCTCACCACTTCGGCACCCGTGGTGAATGCGCAGGAGCGACAGCCTGGGGTAACTCTTGGCCTTACGGTCCGGGCTGGCCAGAAAACGGGTGTGCTGGTGCAGCCGATTGGCGGCGCACTGGGTGACTCGCTTTCCGCCATCCTGGGCCGCGACCTGGATTACAGCGATCGATTCAACATGATCCCCTCGTCGAGTGTGTCGGCACCGGCAGGGCCAGCCAACTATGCCCTGTACGCAAAGCTCGGCGCCGACGGCGTGGTTCAGGGAACACTGCTGCCCTCCGGCTGGCTGCGGGTCGCCCTGCATGACGTGGCGAAGAAAGCGGTGGTCAACCAGAAAGACTTCGCGTTGCCGGCGCCCGCCGGTTCGCCAGCGTGGCGCATGGCCGTTCACGGAGTGTCCGACGGCATCGTCGAATGGATCGCCGGACAGCGCGGTATCGCCCAGACCCGCATTGCCTTTGCGCGCGATGGTCGCGTGTGGACAGTGGACAGTGATGGCGCAAATGTGATCCCGATAACGGCCACCGGCATGTCACCCCAATGGGTACCATCCGGCCGGGGGCTGGTCTACAGTGTGCTTGATGGGGCGCGCAATCCGCTCATGTTTGTCGATCTGAGCACCGGGTCGCAGCGCGTCCTGACATCGGCACCCAACAGCCAGGACGTCTCACCGGCGGTGGCCCCTGATGGGCGCACGGTCGTTTTTGCGAGGGTATCCGAGAATGGGACCGATCTCTTTGCCATGCCCATCGAGGGCGGGACGCCGCGCCGGATCACCGTGGGTCGCGGTCGCGCGAGCATGCAGCCGTCCTTCAGTCCGGATGGACAGCGAATCGTGTTCATGAGCGACCGCTCTGGCACCAGCGATGTGTATATTAGCGATGTGGATGGCACGAGCGCGGAGGTGCTCAATGCCGCCACGTATGGGGATCGGAGTAATCGCACCGGGCCTGACTGGTCGCCGGATGGACGACTGATTGCCTTTCAGTCGCTGAACGGCGACAGCAAGCAGATTATGACGATCAATTTGCGCGATCAGTCGGTGCGCTCGGTCGCGTCGGACGGTCGCAATGATGATCCCAGTTGGGCGCCGGATTCGCGACATCTCGTGTTTACCTCCGATCGCAGTGGGGTGCGGCAGTTGTGGGTGGTCGATGTCGAAACCGGTCGGACGCGTCAGTTGAAGACCGGGTCGAGTGCACGACTGTCCGCGTGGTCGCCGCGCCTTGTGGTGCCGTAGGCTCGTTCTGGTTTTCTCTCACCTCCACCATTGGAGTTTTTCGACATGATTCGTTCGTCTCGTCTGTTCGTGCTGCTGGCAGCCTCCTCGCTGGCGCTCGGCGCATGCAAGAAGAAGACGACACCCGTCGTGCCACCGCCGACGCCTGCTGCCAACCCGACGTCCGCGCCGACACCTACGCGGCCCGCGACGTCGACACCGGGGAACACCGACAGTGCAGAGGAAACGCGTCGCAAGATTGAAGCGGCTCGCGCCGCGGTGCTCTCGACGATCTACTTCGAGTACGACGCGGACGACCTGCGCGACGATGCGAAGGCCTCACTCGACGGCAAGATCAGAATCCTCAACGCCAACCCGCAGTTGCGTGTCCGCATCCTCGGGCACTGTGACGATCGCGGCAGCGATGAATACAACATTGCGTTGGGGCGTCGTCGTGCCGAAACGGCGAAACGGTATCTGACCGATCGCGGGATCGATGCGTCGCGGATTGAAACCACCACCTTTGGCCGCGAACGTCCGGCGGTCCAGGGCACGGGTGAGGAAGCGTGGTCAAAAAACCGGCGCGATGAGTTTGAGATCATCGCCGGCGGCGACCAGCTGCGCGCGCCGTGATCAGGAGTGTTGGCCGCGCTTGCACTCGTGGTCGGGTGTGGCGGATCATACCCCTGGCAGCGCTGGTTGCTGCCGGGGGATGCTTTGCCACGCGCAGCGACGTGCGCATTGTGCAAAGCGATGTGGCGTCGCTGCGCACGGAACTGTTGCGACGGGACACCGAACAGCGCGACGCCCTCGTGCAGGCGAGTCGGTTGATCGCTATTGCCAACGATTCGCTGGCCCGTATCGGTGCGCGTACGGTCAGCATTCAGGGTGACGTGCGCGGCGAAATGCGCTCCATCAAGGAGCAGTTGCTCCAGGTGCAGGCCTTGCTGGGCCAGAGTCAGGCCAACTTGAATCGGTTCCGGGCTGAATTAGAGGCACGCAATAACGCCGCGCTGCCAGCGGCCCCTCCCACGCTGCCACCTGGCGCAGCCGGTGCGCTGCCAACCGTTCCGACCATGCCCGTGGTGGTGCCGCCCGCCGCCGACTCCGTGCCCCGCGGACCCGGACCGGCGCAGTTGTATCAGAACGGAACCGATCAGTTGAAGCGCGGCAGCACCTCGACGGCACGCACGCTGTTTCAGGAACTGTTGTCGAATTTCCCCACCAGTGATCTGGCACCGGACGCGCAATTCCACATCGCCGAGTCGCTCAATCGCGAGAAAAACCTCGCGGGGGCCGATGCCGCGTATGCAGCGGTCGTCACCAAGTATGAGACGTCGCCAAGGGCGCCAACGGCCTTGTACAAGCGGGCACAGATCGCCCTTCAGCAGGGTAATACTCCTGACGCACGCAAGCTGCTGACCGAAGTGGTCACCCGCTTTCCGAAGAGCCTCGAAGCGGATCTTGCCGCCGAGCAACTCAAACTGCTGCGCTGAAGGCTCCTCACGCACCGTCCAGGAACCGATCACGATGTTGGGGATTACGCAGGCCGAGATGCCATTTCTCGAGCACCTCGAGGAATTGCGGTGGCGACTGTTCCGGTGTGCCATCGCCGTTGCGCTGGGCGTTGGCGTGGCCTTCGCGTTGCTCTATACCAAGCAGATTGATGTGATCGCGGTGCTGGCAAAACCCATTCAGCCGTATCTGAACGGTCCGCTGATTGTCACCCATCCCAGCGATCTGTTT
>JANOKE010000540.1:0-4868 GCA_031419135.1 Gemmatimonadaceae bacterium | reverse complement strand
CGCGCTTCGGTGACGCGTCCGTTTCGAAAGAGCGCCCAGGCCAGCAGGTCATGCCCATATACATCGCGACGTTCAGCGAGTTCGCGACGGGCACGTCGCAGCACCTCGCGACGCTCAACAACCGTACCATGATCGAGCAAGAACAGTCCCCACGCGCGATGTAACGCGCCCGGCTGTCGCAGCGCACTCACCGCCATGGCTCGCGCGAAGCTTTCGGCTTGCACGGAATCGCCCAGGGCCGCGTATGCCACACTCATGGTGCCGATCGTCGCCGGATCAAGCTGCACGGCTGTGGCCTCCGCTCCGTAGGCGATGGCGTCGGACCACCGCCTTTGTGCCGCCGCCACGCGAGCGAGTCCGCCCAGTGCCCGCGCGTCATCATGGTTGATGGCCAAACTGGCGCGAAAGGCGGAATCGGCCGCCGCGTGCCGTCCCACGCGCAGTTCCAGTTCGCCCAACCGATAGTGAAACCATGCGACTTGCGGTCGGGGCAAGTCATCGCGCAACGCCACTCGACGGATTGCCCGGGTGAGGAACTGCCGTGCGATATCGACGTGCCCCGTGAGCTCGTACCATCGCGCGAGTCGGGCCCCGATGGTGAACTGTTCACCGTCGAAACGAATGGCCGTAAAGCGTGATTCAGCCGCCTCGTACTCCCCAAGCTCGAGTTCAATTTCGCCCAACAGGGCGAGGTGCGATGGTGTATCCGGGGCGAGCGAGTCCGCGCGCTGCATGACCGCTCGAGCGTCACGAAACGCGTGACGCGCCATGAGCGCCGTGGCCAGCAATTCAAACGCCTGCCCGTTGCGGGCGGTGCGCCGTTTTATGGATTCGCGTGCCAGTTTTTCGGCGCGGTCCAGATCGGTGGTCGCGCCCGTCGCGCTGCCGCGCGCCAGAAGCAACGAGGCCAATGCTGCCCGGTCGGCGGCACTCTCCCGGTCTTGTGCAGCACGACGTGTGTAGAAATCAATGTCGCGGTCGCGCGTCTCCGACGCACTGTTCGCGACCGGCATGATGGACACGGCAACAGACGAGGTGACATACGCCGACGTGTCAACCCGGCGACGGTCGCGTATCACGAGCGCCACCAACTGCGGGAGTGCAACTGCGGTTGAAGTATTACAACTGCAGTTGAGGTACCCCAACTGCAGTTGAGGTACCCCAACTGCAGTTGAAGTACCCCAACTGCAACTGCAGCCTGCAGTTATGACCATCAGCACCAGCGCGACAGCGATAACCATGCGATTGGAGAGCGTCATGACAGTGGCAGGTAGAGACGGGAGACGGGAGACGGGAGACGGGAGACGGGAGAAAGAAGACGTCCAGGCGAGAAATGATGATCGACCGGCGATTCACAGTGCATCGGCGCACCAGGCATCGGCGCACCGTGAATCGCCGCATCGGTTGGCGTCAGAACGTCGGCGACGCGAGGTACGGGAAGACGTTCGAGAACGGCTTGTCGTTGAGCGGTACGTTATCGGTGCACAGTGGCAGTTGACCATTGGCGCAGTATGCGCCGACAGGGGACACGATCGTGCCGAAGATGGCGCTCAGCCCGGCGTCCACTACATCATCGGACAACTTTCGGCCGCCCCACCCGCTGGCGAGTGCCCACGACAGCCAACCCACCGAGGCTGGATTGCGCGATGATTCGACAATCAGCATGTCGGGATACAACACCGCACCAAGCGTGTTGGCGACCTCGGGCTGGGCACCGCGGAACGCGTTGATGAATGCCAGACTCTGGGGTCCAAACTCGGCCGAGTTGTAGGGCTGCGTGCGGTTGTAGCGGTCGTGATTGGCCTTCACGATCGTAACCTCACTCACGAGCGGATTGCCGAGAAACTCCACCTGCTCGTAGACCGTGTTGTCATCGTCGTCGTTGTCCTCCGACTCGTTGCCCTCGCCCTGATTCTGGTTCTGCGAAAAGGCGGGACCAGCGATGTCCTGCGGCTGCTGCGTTTCACTGCATGCGGCAGCGGTGAATGCGAACGCACACGCCATGAGCGCGACGCGTACGCGATTGATCTCCATCATATGCCTGACTCCTGATGCGGAAGGTTTTCGTAGGTAGAGAGACGGCCTAATTGCTGATCGCGCGACTCGTGGTGCCCCATACGCCGAAGCGGCCATTGGTGGCCGAGTTGGCCAGCATCGCGGTTGGCAGTTCGATGACAATGGCCATGTCATTGATGCCGCGAAGGTAGTCAACGGCAGGATTGGGTCCGGTCGCAGGGCGGAAGGTGAGCGGCCCTTGCGTGATCTCGGACAGCGGACCGCGCTCCGGTTTGCGATCGGGAAGAATGCTGAAGAACTGTTCGAGATCGATGAAAAACGGATCGTCACGGGGTCCGGCAAAGAGCTTGATGCCGTTGCTGGCGGTGATGATCGTGTTGGTAGAACCCTTGATCTTCTTGCCGCCGACCAGCGTGTTGCTGGTGCCGACGCTGTTGGGTGCTACGGGGCCGCGGAGCGTCACCTTCTGCTTGCCGGCCTTTCCGGTGAACGTGATTTGAAAGACCAGGTCTTCCCGGGCGTCGCCCGTGTTGTCCACCTTGATCTGGTATAGCTCCTGATCCTTGTTGCCGAACGTGAAACTGGGAGTTTGCGCGGGCGTGATTGGTGACGAGGTGCCGAGCACGAGTACCGTGCGACTGGGGTTGGTGGGCGACGGGAAGGCATACACGTCGTTGATGTCGAAGCGTGGCGACATCTCAACCAGTGGGGTGTCCTGATGGTCGGACGCGGTGAGCGTGCCTGCCTTAATCGCCGCGACCGCGACAACGACGATGGCCACGGCCGCCAACGGCCGTGCACGCGTGGAAATCCAGTTTTGCATGTCTGCTCCCAGAGGGGGACGAGACTGCACGCACAATCGTGCGCGCAGGACTACGTGGCTGCTACGCCGCCACTCTCGGGCTGGATTTCATGGGGTTTGGCGGGCTCTGCCGTACGCCGACGCCACTGCTGCGGTTCAGTCGGTTCAGTCGGTTCGCGAGAGGAACCGCGATACCGGGACACCGGATAAACTACGATAACGGTGATGGGAAACCGGATATCGGACATGAGAAGCCAGACGAAACCTGATGGGTCAGTCCTCCGGTTTCCGGACTCCGGTATCCCATCTCCGTTATCGCGGTTCGTCGGGTATCCGGTGTCGTCGTGCGCCGACACTCCGGAATCCCATCATTGGTATCGCGGTTCGTCGGGTGTCCGGTGTGGACATACCGCGTTCAGTCGGTTCGCGAGGGGAACCGCGATACGGGACACCGGATAAACTGCGATAACGGTGATGGGAAACCGGATATCGGACATGAGAATGCAAGCGATCTCCGATGTCCACGCGCCCCATCGAGTCAGGGCTGCTGCGTCCCCGGTGGTCCCGATCCGCTGGTTCCGCTGATGCTCGCGGCTACGCCTGCGACCGCGATCAGAATGAACGACACAATCGCGGCACCCAAGCCAATGCTTCGCTTCCGCGAGTAGCGCTGCACCGACACCGATTGCACGAACTGTCGCGCCACGGCAACCGTGTCGCCGGTGGATACAAACCGCTCGCGCGTACTGGTCAGTGTCTGGGCAACTGATAACACCACGGAATCGGCGGTGATGCGTGCCACGACGCCCTCAATCTCCCGCACATTTGCGCCAAGCGCCTGACGCAGTGACTCGGTACCCGCTGCCGTCAACAGCACGCGTACACTGCCGACAATCTCATTCGGTTGAGGTGAGGTGGCTGGTACATAGGTATAGCATCCCACCAATGACCACGCGGTGAGCATCAAAACAGGTACGGCGGTGGAACGACCGGCCACGGGTGTCCGTGGCCGGTCGTTTATGTCCCGCATACCCTTGAAGGGTGCTACTGACACGCCGTAGGCCGATCCTGCGCCGGCTGCGGTGCCAACGGGTTCTGCTGACGTTCGTTGTACGAGATCGGGAAGAAACACGGCCGGAGACCACGCGTGGCCACCCACCGATCCGCACGCTGTTGAAAGCGATAGTGATCGGTGAGGCGACGCCCCTGCAGGAACAGTGACACCGCCCGTTCGTGAATGAGGATGTCGTTGGCCGACGGCGTACCGGTCCAGGCCGGCAACCCGTTGACCGCGCGAACGGCATTGATACGCGTGGCAAATTCCGTGGCGTTATTCGTTGCCAGCGCGGCTTCGGCCAGAATGAGCTGCATCTCCTTGGCCGACGTGGCCGTCCAACCCACATTGACGGTCGAGGCAAGACGGCAGCACTCGTCGATATTGGCCACCGTGGCAGGATCGACGAGACCGGTAACCGGGTCCACCAGCTTGATACCGGCCACGCCATCCAACGGGCGAGTGCCGGCCGTGTTGGTGTTAATGTACCGCGACCCCGCTCGAATCTCGAGCCGCGAATTCATCTCACCGCCCGTGGAGAAGTATCCCCCATTGTTCTGCGTCACCACGTCGAAACGATACCGGAAACTGTTGGCCCCCATGGCCGCGAGCGCGGCCGTGGCATCGGCATTCGCACCGGCATCGTTGATCAGCGGCTGCGCCGGGAAGCCGCGTGGTGCGCGCAGCGACGTCCATACCGCCTTCGAGAACTTGGCCCGCGCCCGCATGCCGAGTATGCGACTCTGCAGAGCGGTGTTATTGAGGGCCTGGGCCACCGTCAGTCCCTTGTTGAGGAACGTGACGGCCGAGTCGAACATGATGCGCATATTCGCCGCACCAACCGGGGCCCCATTGGCGATACGATCGGACGAAATCACGAAGTCTTCATACGACTCACCGATCAGCGTATAGATGGTCGCGGTAAGGAAGTATGCCTGCGCAAGATCGGCCCGATTGCGCAGCGAATTGGCCTTGTCGTATCCCTCGAGTTTCGGA
>JANOKE010000539.1:0-10255 GCA_031419135.1 Gemmatimonadaceae bacterium | reverse complement strand
CGCGGATGCCGCGCGGTTTGCGACGACGGTGAGGCCGTATCTGTTGTACCGATAGGCGCCCCAAACAGATTGAACCGCAGAGGGCGCAGCGGACGCAGGGAAACTTCACTTCCCCCTGCGTCCCCTGCGCCCTCCGCGGTTCAAAAATGCAAACCTTGCAGTGCTACGTCCTACCAGTCAAGCCGCATCCCCACCTGACCCTGTCGCGCTCCGTACGCGCTGAGCGGCTTGCCAAACGACGGAACCGCCACGCCGGCCGCCGTGAACTGGGTGCCACCGTAGGACAGGTTGTTCTTGAAGTTGAACACGTTGAAGCCCTCTGCGGAGAAGCTCACCTTTCTGCCGTTCCAGTTGAACAGCGGACGCGAGAGGCGCACGTCGACGTTGCGGTACCAGTTGATCCACGCACTCGCCGGCAATGCCGTGCGGATACCACTCGTGGCAACCGTGCCACCCGGATAGTCGTCACCCGTGATGTTGTCGAGGTTGATGTCGCGACCGTCGATCTGTCCGTAGGGACGCGGACTGGCGAACGACGACACCGCCGAAAATTGGAACTTGAACGGCAACGGCGTGATGTTCGAGATCACGAGGCGATGGCGCTCGTCGCCCGTAGTGCGCTGGCGGTTGAAGAGGAACGGATACGCAAAGTTTGGCAACCCGGCGGTATCGAAGTCACCCTGATACCAGCCCATCGTGTACGCCAGATTCACGCGGGACTTCTTGCGCTGCCACGTGGCCTGCAGCATCACGGCCGAGTAGTCCGATTGGCCGATGTCATCCCACAACAGGATGTCGCCATACGCCGCCGTGAGCTTGCGACGATTGGGCGTGACCGTTTTGTCGAGATAATTCGGATTGCGCTGCACATAGAGGTTGTCCATGTGTTGCACGACGTAATCGAGGTTGAGCCCGAATTCCGGCGTGAGCTGATGACCAACCCCGACCGACATCTGTCGGCTGTGTGGCGTTTTCATTTCAAGGTTCATGAGAATCGGCGCGGGCGAGACCGACTGGCCGCTGATCACGCGCTGACGCAGCACGGCCGGATCTTTGGTGGGCAGATTCGACGTGTTATTGAACGTAAAATTGTAGGTGCGCCACGTGGAGTTGCGGCGTTCCTGGAAGCCCATGAAGCTGGTGACGCGGTCGTAAATGATGCCAAAGCCACCACGCACAAACGTCTTGTTGTTCTTCATGGGGTCCCACGAGAACGAGACGCGCGGCGAAATGTTGCCGAGTTGGTTTTTGCGATTGCCGGTGTTCAGGAAATTGGTGAGCTCCGGCAGCGCCTTCAGGATTGGATCGGCGGCCCACGGCACCGTGTACTTGTTGTTCATCGTGTTCAGCTCGGCGTCGTGCCGGACGCCCAACGACAACGTAAAGTTGGGTTTGATGCGCCACTCGTCATTGATGTACAACCCCGTGGTGTACCCGGTGGCACTGGCGATGGCGTCGCTGGTGCCGTTCGGATCGGTGAAGCCTACCGCGATGGACGCGGTGTTGGGCAGCGACGACGTGTCGGTGAGGAAGCCAAACGTGCCGTTGGTGTTGTTGGGTTGATTCTGGGTGGCGGAAATGCGGCTTAATTCCACGCCGAACTTGATGACGTGCGAACCCGACGCATTGTCCACGTTCATGGTGGCGCGATCGACCAGGCGCAAGTGGGTTTCCTTGAGGATGAGCGGGAAACCTGCCGTGCCGAACACAATGCCCGGATAGTTGAGCTGAGGACCGGGCTTCAGCGGTGCTTCGTTGTGATTCCAGTTCACCGCTTGCAGACTGGCTTCGTTCACGAAGTTTCCGCTCTGGGCGATATACCGCTGGCGCAATTGTCCGGTATAGATCTCATACTTTTGCGAAATGCCGCCATCCTGCGAGACGCGAGCGCCGAAGTTGCCTTCGCCGCGCAGGAATCGCGCCGACGCCATGGCGTCGTACGTGAGGCGCGGGCTTTGCACCCACGTCAGACGCGTGTATGACGAATGGTTCTTGTTGGGCGCGACGAACGATCCTTTGTACGACGCCCAGTTGGCACCGCTGGACGGATTGACGTCGAGATAGAAATCGGTGGACGAGAGCTCGTAGCTGGTGGCAAGGAACAGTTTGTCCTTGGCGAGCGGGCCGCGCAGGTTGAATCCGAGTTGCGTTTTGCCGTAGTTCGGTGTGGGCGCGGTGGTGGCCAGGAAGGCGTTGCGCGCCGTGACCCCTTTGTTCTGGAAGAAGCCAAAGCCAGACCCCTGCCACGTGTTGGTGCCACGACGGCTTTCCGCGCTGATCACGTACGAGCCGGCGCGTGTGTATTCGGCGTCGTATGGATTGACGTACACGCGAAAGGTTTCGAGTCCTTCCTGCGGCAACGGCGAGCCGGTCTGACCCAGTCCCACGATATTGCCGTTGAAGAGACTCTTCATTTCCACACCGTCCATGTAGACATTGAAGAAACGCAGGTCTGGGGCCGCACCGCCCGACGGCAATGTGCGTCCAGACTGCGGTGCATACGTCTTGATGCCCGGGGCGATGCCGGCCAGGTTCATGATGCCGCGCGAGCTGAGTGGCAGGTTTTCGATTTCATCTTTCGTAACCGGTGCCGATACCGACAGGCGTTGGACTTCAACCTGCTTCACGCGGTCGGCCGTGACCGTTTGCGCTTCGAGGTCGGCGGCGCCTCTCTGGAGTGAGAACTCAAGGCGCGCGCGCTGTCCGATGGCCAGGTCGACGGTGTCCGTGGCCTGACGAAAACCGATCGCCTTCACGTTGACGGTATACTGTCCGGAAAAAAGTCCCAGCACGCGAAACTCGCCGGTGGGACGGGTGATGGCCCTGGCGGATTCCCGGGTCGCGACGTTCACGACCGTGACTTGTGCGCCAACGACGGGAGTGCCATCACCCTTGACGGATCCTTCAAGGGTGATGGTATTCTGGGCAAGCGCCGGGACGCTGAGCATCGCGCCAACCGACGCAACAACGAGCAGGCGTTTGAGGTTGTGGAGCATGTGGCCCACCTGGTGGAGTGAGGGGGAGGGGAGTAGACCGTGGAAAATACGCCCCAGGAATTGATCATGCCACCGAATTTCTCTACACTCTTTCCTACGAAAACGGCTCCATGATACGCACTCGGCGCTGGATTGTGCACGTGTTCCTGATCTCGCTGTGCGTGGTTGCGCTCACCGGCGTGGCCGCCTTACGGAGTGTGGCGCAATCGTCCAGCACGGTCGCTGCTCGCGAACTGGCCCCTGGCGTTTCGCACCGACACATCGTGGATGCCCGCGGTCCCTGGAGTATCCACGTGGTTCGGGTGGATCTGCGTCGCGCCGGCATTGACTTGCGGGCAGCGCGTGCCGGCGACCAGTTGCGCGGACGTGAGCGGACGTCAGCGATGGCTCGTCGAGCGGCGGCGGCGGGTGAACGAGTCCTCGCGGCCATCAACGCGGATTTTTTTGATCTGAAAACAGGCGAGAACGAGAACAACCAGATTGTGGCTGGCGAGTGGTGGAAAGGGCTTAAGGTGACGGAGTCGCCCTACGACACGTACGACAACGTGCACGTGCAGTTCGCGATGGATACCGCTCGCCGTCCCATGATCGAGCGATTCATTCTCGATGGCAAGGCGTGGGCGCGCGGCGTGATGACGCCGATCCTCACCGTGAACGCGAATCCATCCGGGGCACCTGAAGGTTCGGCCCTGTACACGCCCCGGTTTGGTGTTACGACACCGCGCGATACCGCGCGGCCAACTGCCGAGGCGCTGCTCAGAGCAGCGGGTCGTCGCGGAGATACCTTGCTGTTCGTGCGTCGCGGTGCTGTGACCGCGACGTCGGGAACGCCAATTCCGACGGATGGCGCCGTGCTGGCGGCGTATGGCGCGCGCATGAAAGAGGTGCAGGGTATGGACGACGGCGATACGGTGCGCGTATTGCTGACGACCGGGCCGCGCATGCCACGCGGTGCGTTACCGGCGCTGCTCATCGGGGGCTGGCCACGCCTGCTGCGAGATAGCGCAAACGTTGCAGGTGATGCCGCGACAATCGAGGGCACGATCTCGCGTAACGCGGAAGTGCGTCATCCGCGAACGGCGATCGGGTACTCACGTGATGGTAAAACGGTGTGGATCTATACCGTCGATGGGCGATCGGCGAGCAGTGTCGGGATGACGCTGGTGGAGTTGGCGGACGAACTGAGACGGTTGGGGGCCTGGCAGGCCATGAACTTCGACGGTGGAGGCTCTACCACAATGGTGATCGACGGAAAGGTCGTGAATACGCCGTCCGATCCGACGGGCGAGCGTGAAGTTGGGAATGCACTGCTCATTGTCAAGCGAGGTGGCCGGTGACGTCGCGCTCAGGTGACGGTGTTTGGACGGCGTTGACCTCAGTCGATATTCACACTGACGCAACAGGTGGTTCAACCACACCGGAGTGCGTGACCGCTCCCACATGTGCGGGTCGCACCGTGAGTGCGTACTTCTCCAGCACGCCGCCACAAACCATTGGCGCGCGTCGAGCCAGCGAGGCGAGTCGGGTCGACAGTTCCGTATTGCTCAGCACCACGTGGATGCTCCGTGCGTTGGGACGCGCGTCGATTTCGATGATGTCACCATCGCGTAGCGCGGCAATGGGTCCACCGTTCGCTGCCTCCGGTCCGATGTGGCCGATACATAAGCCACGGGTGGCGCCGCTGAACCGACCGTCGGTGAGCAGTGCAACGTTGGCACCCATTCCCTGTCCGTAGATGAGCGCGGTGATGCCCAGCATCTCACGCATGCCCGGACCACCGCGTGGTCCTTCGTTGCGAATCACCAGCACATCGCCGGACTCGTACTGACGATTTCGCACGGCGTCCTGCGCCTGTTCCTCCGATTCGAATAGGCGGACAGGACCACGGTGCACCAGTATCGATAGCCCTGCCGTCTTGAGCAGCGCGCCGTCAGGGCAGAGGTTGCCCTTGAGTACGGTCACGCCGCCATCGGGCGAACGCGCGTTGGCAACCGTACATACCACCTCGCCATCGGGCGCTGCGGCAGCCACCAACTCCTGCGCCAACGTGTGACCCGTAAACGTCATGGTCTCGCCGTGCAACACGCCGGCGTCGAGCAATGCCCGCATCACCACACCGGCGCCGCCCACGTGGTAGAGATCACGCGCGAGGAATCGGCCGCCCGGTTGTAAATCAGCGATGAGTGGTGTGCGGGCAAACACGTCGGCGACGTCGTCAAGGTGAAATCGAATACCGGCCTCGTGCGCGATGGCGGGAATGTGCAGAGCGGCGTTGGTAGACCCGCCGGTGGCCGACACCACGGCGCAGGCGTTTTCCAACGCCTTGCGGGTGACGATGTCGCGTGGCAGTGGACCGTCGTTCATCACGGCGCGCATGAGGGCGGCCGCGGCACGCCGCATGAGTGGTGCGCGCTCACTGTACACGGCGGGCACCATGCTGGAGCCGATGGGCGCGAGACCGAGAGCTTCGGACACCATGCCCATGGTGTTCGCCGTGAACTGACCGGCGCAGGCGCCCGCCGTTGGCAGGCACGAATGGGTAAGCTCGTTGAGATCGTCCTCTGTCGACTCACGGGCGATGACCTTCCCGATCATCTCGTACGTTTCGGCGATGTTGGTGTCGCGCGAGCGAAAGTGTCCTGGCAGTGCCGAACCACCGTGCACGAACACACTGGGTACGTTGCAGCGCACCATGCCCATCATAAGTCCGGGCAGATTCTTGTCGCAGGCCCCGATGGCGAAAATGCCGTCCCACTGATGTGCGCCTGTGGAGGCCTCGACACTGTCCGCAATCAATTCGCGCGACACCAGCGAGAAGCGCATGCCGGAGTGGGCGATGGACAGGCCGTCGGACACTGACACCACCGGGCACTCATGCGGCATGCCCCCCGCCGCGTAGATCCCGGTTTTGGCGTGCTGCGCCTGATCACGAAGATTGAGGTTGCAGGGACTCATTTCGCCGCCAGTGTGGAATACGCCCACATGCGGTCGCGCGATCTCGTCATCGTCCTGACCCAATGCCTGCAAAAAGCTGCGCGTGGGTGCGCGCAACAGTCCTTCGTGCAACGTCGCCGATCGAAAGCGGCGTGTCACGGCAATTCAGGTTCGGTGTGGAACATGCGAATGATGCGTGACACGTCGGCACCGGCTCCGACCGCGCTGTGCGCGCTGGCGTCGCGATAGAGTTCAGCGGCGCGTATGCTCATGGGGACGGACGCGCCGAGTTCGGTGGCCAGCCGCACCACCTGATTGATGTCCTTGGCGAACGTGGCCAGCGCGCCAATGCGCGGCGTATCGATTCCGTTCGCCATGCGCGTGCCAAATATCTGGAGCGGCAGCGAGTCGGCGAATCCGCCGGCCAGCGCCTCGGGCAGGCGCGCGGCATCGATACCGGCTGCTCGCGCGAACGCGAGCATTTCGGCAATGACCATCAGGTTGCAGCCAACGATCATCTGATTGCAGCTCTTGGCCAGTTGCCCTGCGCCATGACTGCCCATATGTGTGACGCGCTGCGACAGTGCTTCGAACACGGGCGCGGCGCGCGCAATATCAGGCGCGTTGCCACCGGCGAAGACGATCAGTCGCCCAGCTCGTGCGGCGGGCAGTCCGCCCGACACCGGCGCATCAATCCAGCAGGCGCCGGTGTCGCGTTCCAGCCGTGCCGCCATTTGCGTCGTCGCGTCGGGGGCAATGCTGGAGAAGTCCACCACTAACTGCTCGGCCTGCAACACCGCACAGATGCCTTGCACGCCGAACACGACCTCTTCCACCGCGCTGGTGTTGGTAAGGCAGAGACAAATAATCTCGGCGTGTGCCGCCACATCACGCGCCGACGCGGCCAGCGTGGCACCCAACGCCACAAGTGGGGCGGTCTTTTCCGCCGTCCGGTTCCACACCGTGACCGACAGGCCACACTCGAGCAGTCGCTCAATCATTTGGGTGCCAATGAGCCCCGTGCCGATAAACCCAATGCGCGGAGTGTCAGGCATAGAGGTGCAGTCCGTTGTCCATGCGGATGATCTCGCCCGTCACGCCGGGCGCCGATGCGGCCAGGAAGTACGCCATCGCCGCGACTTCATCCACCTGCAGCAATCGAGGCAGAGCCTGTGTTTTGAGATAGTGTGCTTCGACGGCCCCCAGCGTGGCACGGTCCAGCACGCGACTGGGCAAACCTCCAACCACGTAACCAGGGGCGATCGCATTCACGCGAATGTCCGGCGCCAGCGCGCGGGCCAGCGACAAGGTGAGTGTGCTTACGGCGCCCTTCGATGCCGCATAGGCCACAGAAGAGCCAAGTCCCGCCGTACCGGCAATGGAAGAAAGATTCACCACGGCACCGCGTCCACTGGCTTGGAGCGCAGGTCGGCAGGCGCGAATCATCTGAAATGTGCCAACGAGATTCACATCGTAC
The DNA here is from genome assembly GCA_031419135.1 of Gemmatimonadaceae bacterium. Classification (GTDB taxonomy): domain Bacteria; phylum Gemmatimonadota; class Gemmatimonadetes; order Gemmatimonadales; family Gemmatimonadaceae; genus Gemmatimonas. Next base: position 2,848 of record JANOKE010000539.1, on the reverse strand, counting down.
GTGCGCGTAAACTCGCTGGCGGGCAGCGCGTCGAGATCGGCATGCGGAACAAATCGGGTGGTTCCGGCGCAATTGACCAGCGCATCGATGCGATCGAAGTGCCCCACCATCGCGGCCGCCGCGGCCCGGCAACTGTCATCGCGGGTGACGTTGAGCGTTACCAGCAGCGTTTGCGCACCGAGCTGCTGGCATTCACGCTCCACCGAAATTGCCAGTTGATGCGTGTCGTCGTCGAGCGCGCAGATGCCAACGTTCCAGCCGTTCTGAGCGAAGGTGCGGGCGCAGGCGGCGCCGATACCGGTGGCGGAACCGGTGATCAGGCACGCGGGTCGGGATGGAGAGTTCATCCCGGGGAGGTTACTGTCACGCCTCCCCGCTGGCGAGTCGTGCGGTGAATCAGGCGCCAGACCCGCGCCCGCCTCGTGGTTTGGCAGATCGTTGCTCGGCGTTCGGTTTCGGCTGCTCCTGCCTTTGCTGCTCCACGCGCGGCTGGGACTGGCGAGGCTGCTCCTGCCGTGGCGCTGACTGTTCGCGTTCGCGTTTTGGTGGCTCGTTCCTTTGCTGTTCGATTATCGGTTGCTCGACGCGTGGTTGCTCGACGCGTGGTTGTGGCGCGCGTCGCTCGACGGGCGATACCGACATGTCACGCGACCGGGGCTCGTCACGTCGCGGTTCGGGAGTGCTCACGATTGGCCGCGGCGCGCGTGGTGGATTTGGCTGCGGTGGCGTCTGCGACGACTCGGCACCGCGATCCCGCCCCCCGTTCCGGTAACCGTCTGGCGTGGCCACCGGACGGTCTTCCCGGGGCTGTGCCTTACGATCAGTTTCACGGACGTCGGGTCGGCCGCGATCGTTGTCACGACCGCGATCGACGTCGTAGCTTCCACGACCATCGCGTCCACCACCGCGTCGGTTGTCAAAGTACGTGTCGCGATGCACACCGGCGTACCGGTCGACGTTGCGATAATCGACGGGACGACGATAGACGTCGCGATTGACGTACACATTGCGATAGCGCGGACTCACATAGACGTTGGTGATCTGGATGAAGGGCCGCGAACGGGCGCGCCATCCGCCGCCGTACTCGTAGTACGCGTCATTCCAGCCGTTGTAGTACACGTTGCGTCCGCGCCAGTCGAGGTCGTAGGACAGCCATCCGCCAATGGGGAAACCGACACCCCACGACCAATAGCGACTGGCGAAGCCGGCGCTGAACACCGGGCGCGTGTAGATGATGATCGGATCGTACACCGGCACGTAGATGACGCGGGGTTGCGCCGGCGCGATGACATAATTGCTGCCTTCGTTCACCACTTGCTGCTGTTGCGTGGATAGCAGGTTGCCCTGCTGCGCGGCCATGGCGCGCAGACGTTGCACACTGGCCATGACCTCGCTGGACTGATTGGCGTACGCGCGACCCAGCGTCGCCGTCCAGTCGGACTTTTCATCCATCATGTTGAGCGCCGACGCGTAGTGTGCGACGGCTTTCACGCTCACATCCCACGATTGTTCGTCGATACCGGCCGTACCGTTGGCGCGCACATAGCGGGCGGCCTCCTGGATCTGGTCGGGAAAGGTGGCGGCGACCAGCACCTGGGCCAGCAACGCGTCGGGATACAGGGCGATGGGCCCGACGAGGTTGTCGAGCTGGTTGGCCGAGTAGCGCGGCTGCTCGTTGACATAGTTGGCCGGCGGGATGCCCGACTGGGCGACGGCTGGAGTTGCCGAGAACAGCGTGGCGAGCGAGAGGGCCGTGACGAGGGCGAGCTTGCGGATCATGATGCCGCTCCGGCAAAGGACGGATGTAGAACTGCCGACGCTATGAACCGCATAATTCGTACCTTTGCTGAACGCACGGGAGGATAACGAGTTAGACCGCGGCGATGGCGGCGGGTATCCACGATTCAGGACAGTTGGTTGGTATGGAGTGGACAGTGTCTGGGGCGGGATAGCGGCCCGACGAGCTACGATACCGGATACCCGACGCACGACGATACCGGCAATGGGAGGCCGGAATCCGGACAGCGGATGGATGGGACGATATCGGATTTCGCCCGTTGTCTCATGTCCGGATTCGGGTCTCCCATTGCCGGAATCGTCGTGCGTCGGGTATCCGGTATCGCAGTTCATCAGGCCAACCCCTCGCCGCCGACCGCCGCTACCAATCCGCTCAGCCGCGCGCCACGTGCAACCTGAGTGACAGTACCCGTTGGAACGCCGTGAAGTCGGAATCGTCGGTGAAGATGGAAAAATCGCGACGCTTCGCGACGGCGCAGATCAGGAAGTCGGTGTTGGAGCCTTGGATCCCCGCCGCTCGACATTGATTGTAGCACGTCGCGGCCGCCTCGAAGTCCACCGATTCGAGCGGGATATCGTGGAACGCCTCCAAGTGATCCCGCAGCTCCTGAAACTGCGACGGGACCTTCACGCCGGCGAGCAATTCCTGTCGAATTGGTCCGATGATTTCGACTCGGCTTTCTCGGACGAGTTCGCGGAGTTCGGACACGATTGGCGAGGACGGCGTCTTGGCACGACGAAGCGCCAGCGACCACACGGCCGTATCGACCAGCACGTTCACCGGCGACGACGTTGCTTCTTGTAGTCGTACGTTGCGTCGATATCGACGGCCCCGAACAAGTCGACGATACCTGCTTGCTTTCGGTGCAGCACGTATTCGGCGAGCGCCTCGTTCACCGTGTCCTTCTTGGTGCGATGACCGCCGAGCCGAAGTGCTTCGTCGAGCAACTGCTCGTTGAGTGCCAGGTTGGTTGCCATGTGTGAGAAGCTACACACGGCGTGCAACATCCGCAAGTCAGGAGGCAGAGCTGGTGACCCGCAACAAGGTTGG
>JANOKE010000538.1:0-2004 GCA_031419135.1 Gemmatimonadaceae bacterium | reverse complement strand
CGGGTCGGTGAGCGCCTCGTTGATGCAGCCGGTCGGGGTGCAGAAGTCAATGCGCGTGCCGGCCAGCGCGGCATCCTTGAGATACAACACGACCGGCTTGAGCAGGGAGGGCACGAAGCGCAGCGCGGGCTGGAATTCGCTTTGCAGCTTGCCCGCTGCATTGACCCATGTTTTGGCCGTGATCGTAATGGACTTCTTTAACGCCGAACACGGGCTGTTCCACGTTCCCGGGCCGTAGCTCGACCGGGTGGGATCGCAGATCGACGCCATGCCATTGGGGAACTCGATCTTGCTGAGGTTGCCGATGTTGACGGTGAGTTGACCGCTGCCCACGACGAACACCGTAACCACCGTGTCGCCGGTGACAGGTCGGCTTGCCATGTCGGTGGTGGTCAGCTCGGCGGCGGGCGACGAGAACTCGAGCGCGGTCGGACCGGTTGGGGCGACATCACTGCAGGCGACGGCACTGGTCAGGCACAAGCCGGCAACGAGAGTGGTCAACAGCGTGGATGGACGGGACATAGTGTGCAGCTCCGAAGAGAGAGGGGAATGATCGATCGAAAGGATGTGCGGGATCAGGTGCTCAATCCATCGAGATCATGTAGCCCGAGAAGTGCCAGAGTTTCATGTAGGACTTGGTGCCAAGGACGACAACGGGCAGCGTTTCATCGATCAGTGCCGCACCGGTGCTCGTATTCACCTGCGCGTCGTTCTTGAAGTAGCCGCCGCCCAGCAGCATGAACGAGCTGTTCTTGGACCACGTCGTGACGGCGAGGTCCTGCGCCATCGAGAGGCCGCTGAGGAACTGCGCGCCGTGCGGCTCGAACGCGTAGGCGACGGCGCTGCCGGCCAGCGCGGTGACCTTGATGGTGAGCGACGATCCGTTGAATGCTTTGGCGGGCACGGTGAGGGTGAAGCCGACTTCGGGGATCGTGAGCGTGCCGCCGGTCGCGGTGACGGTGAACGAGCGCGTGATCGCCGTCTTGAGCGCGGTTCTGCGCAGCAGCGCTTTCTTGGGGATCGTCCCGATGCCCATCAACAACTCGTGCGTGGCAGGGGCCGGTGAGGCCTGGGCGCTTTCGGTGGAGGGGCCGAGCGCGCGCTCGGTGGAGCAAGCGGCGACGGTGACGGCGGCGAGCACAATGCCCGCGATTGACGCCTGGCGGGCGACGCGTGAACCAAGGGTGCGCAGGGAGTTGAACATAGTCTCCAGAGGGAAAGAGGTGGTGTTGCAGTCGGTGCCCATCAACTGCAGTGTCACGGTGCCGGTACAGTGCGAACGTTGGAACGAAAGTGCGCGTGCTGTAACAGGAGACGAACCGTCTGATGGATCTTCACGCGCAAACTCTCACGCACCGGGCAACGATTTTGACAATGCCATAGTGGTTGCCTGGCGTGAAACAAAATGCGTGGTGAGTATTTCATCACGGGCCCACACCGTTGCCGTGCAGGGGCCGCCCCCCTGACTGACACGCCCTTCGGTCAGTAGACTGTCACTCTGTACCGACCGCGATCACGCGAGCAGCATCCCGCTGCGCATGCGCCCGCGCACATTCCTATGGAGGCGGTTGCGGCATGCTCACGTACTTCGAACTCGGCAAAGGAAAGCAGCGGCGGCCGCTTCTTCGACATTCGTATCGCCGTTGCGGTGACAAGCCAGAGGCACGCCTCGGGACGACCGGTTGCCGAGTTACGCGCCTTCCATGCGGACGACAAGGTGGTAATGCATCTGGAGCGCAAGGTGGTGCTCAGGGGCGCCATGAACCCGGTGCACGTCACGCAGTCCAAGCTCGCAGGGGGCGCCTTCGGCCTGGGGTTGACCGACATGCTGCAGCAGGCCAGAAACTTCGTGCATTCCGATGTCGGCCGCAGCGAGTTCCTGATACTCAAGTTCGACAAGTGCACCAACTGGGCGCACATCGCTGAGGCCTGCAGGCATACGCTGGGCCTCAGCCTCTACACGGCGGCGGGGAATCTGAACACCACGACGCTGGAGGATCTGCG
>JANOKE010000537.1:0-12296 GCA_031419135.1 Gemmatimonadaceae bacterium | reverse complement strand
TGCGAATCGGGGCTGCAGAATCACCGATCGGCACCTCGGTGCCATCACGACGGACCAGAACCACCCCGTCTTCCAAGTCGATTGTGCGCCCCTCGGCAAGGCAGCGCATCGCCAGATTGGGAATCGGATGTCGCGAGCTTTCAGACTGAAGCGTCATCACAACATCCAGTGTGCGCCCCACGGCATCCTGCGCGCGCCAGCCGAGCAGCCGCTCAGCAACCGGATTGAGATAGGTCACCCGACCGTCAAGGTCGGTGGTTACCACCGCATCGCCGATTGATCGCAGCGTGTCGGCGGCCAGTGTATTGCCCGCAGGACGGGTTGTTCGGGCACGCCAGGTCGTGCTGGCGGTACGGGATGCCGTGCCATGCGAAGTCGGGGGAATCATCGGCTCGACAGAGACAGGCCATCTGCGAAAGTGAGACATCATTGTGGTCCGGAGGAGTGCGGTCAACGTGATTTCAGATATTCAACCAGGTCGCGCTGTTGCGGTTGCGAGAGCTTGAGATTCAACAACCCGTCGTACTGTGCCACCACTGCCGCCAGCGTTGCCGCACGGCCATCGACGAAATACGGCGGGTGGCGCCAGAGATCGCGAAGCGCCTTGAACGGTGACACCGACGGGCGAACTCGTGCGACCCCAACCTCCTTCGGTGCAGCGACGGCCGACGTGGGCCCGGTGACGGCGCGAATTCGTTTCCGAACCGCGCGCACGTGGCATCTGGCGCAGCTTGCCGTGAAGTGCGTGCGTCCGCGTTGCGCCATGACGGCATCGTACATTCCCGGGGACGGGACGAAGACTGGTGTTGCGGGGTGGAGCGACGAGTGTACCACGCCCGATCCAACCGGAGCGGCATCGATCCGTGCACACGCGGCGGCTCCGAAAACGACTGAGAGCGGGACCCACAGGCCCAACACCACCCAGCCCACTCGCGAGAGCCCATCTGTCCCACGGCGTACACACGCTGCTGCGGTTGTCACCTCTCACCCCGTCATTGCACCCTCGCTACCGGCACCCGCGAACCTGTGCACGTAGAATGGAACCGCGGAAACGCCGCATCCATCGCCCAAATGGGTGAATAAAGAGTTACGCGGATGCTTCCCGATGGTAGTACGCGGAGATCTGCAGCCGCGTGTGCAAGGTGAGCTTCTCCATCACATTGCGCACATGGCTCTTGACCGTGTGCGTGGCAATATTGAGGCGCTGCGCGATTTCCTTGTTGCTCAGCCCCTCGCCGATCAGATCGATCACCTCGCGTTCGCGTCGCGTCAGGCGCACATCGTCGGTCGCTTCGTCGCCCCGATGCACGGCATCCTTGGCGATCTGCGCAAACAGCGTTTCCGTCATGCGAGGCGGCAGGACTTTTTCGCCTGCAGCAACCAACCGGATCGTGGTCACGAACTCCTCGAAACTGGCGTCCTTGAGGACAAAGCCCGAGACGCCGGCATTGACGAACTCCACAATCTCCTCATTCACCGGAAGGAGATCCATCACAATGACCCGGGCGAACGGCATCGCCCTGATGAGCGCCGCCGCCGCCGCCAGACTGTCCTGATCCCGGAGTCCGACGTCCAGCAGCACGACATGCGGTTGCTGCTCCAGCAGCGGCGGCAGATCGGCCGTGCGTGTCGGCACCACACGAATATCGGGAAGTCGGTCGAGCATCGACGCGAGCGCTTCGCGCACGAGCCGATTGTCATCAACGATCGCGACCCGGATGGTCTCGCTGGGAATCACTGGTGTCTCCAGAGGTGTTTTCGTCAGGATCGCTTTTTAAATAGTGTACCGCCGTAACGCCACCCGTCAACCAACTGGGCGTGATGATGGTGACCCGGGCCACGTCGGCGCTTGCGCTGGGGAACTCATTCCTTTGGGCGATTGTATGACCAACATCGGTGGGGTACGCTCACCATACGGGGGCAGACTCACCGTAATAAGTACTTGGTGAAGTGTCCTGAGCGTCCATTCACGTCGCGCGCGCGATCCACATTGCCGTTCGAAGCCACCGGGAACACTGATGAATCCGTTGCGCCCAATGCCGCACCGCGGCTGGCTTTCGTTGTGACAAAAGACGGCGGGTTGCACAAGATTCCGATCACGATTCTCGTGTGCGACGATGACGAAGACGACCGCATGCTCACCAAGCTGGCGTTGGAAGGCGCGCACATTTCGAATGCTATCAAGTTCGTTGAGGACGGCGCCCAGCTGCTGGACTACCTGTATCAGCGCGGGGAGTACGCTGGCGAGACCGGCTCCGCGCCGCGTCCGGGACTGATCTTGATGGATCTGAACATGCCCAATGTCGATGGGCGCGAAGCCCTGAAGCTCATCAAGGACGACCCGTCGCTGCGCACCATTCCCATCGTGGTGCTCACCACGTCCCGCCTTGGCCGCGACGTCATTGAGAGCTACGAGTTGGGTGTGACCGCCTTCATGCAGAAGCCAGTCACCTTGACCGGATTTCTCGAAGCTATGAATGTGCTCGACCGGTATTGGCTGGAGATCGTGGAGCTTTCGCCGAGAGGCGGATAGGGTCGGTCGCTGGCCACTGCGCCTCGCGTGGGAGGCACCGCGGCGCTATCGTGAGCGCGTTGCTTGCTCCGCTCACCTTCCGAGGGCCGTACCATGTCGCGCCGCCTGACCATCACCACGTCGTTCATCGCTGCCACGTTGGTCCTGTCAGCCTATGCGCTGCTGCGCACGAGCACGCCAGCCGCCGCCGCCGTGGTGGACGATCATTCGGCCCACATGCGCGCGGAAGACCTGTTGGCACCCATGGCGATGCCGATGGGGGCCGCCAATTCGCAGCAGGGCGATCTCACGCTCCCAGCCAGCGCGACGACTGCCGCCGCGCGACTGGCCGCAACACCTCGCCACGGCGAATGGGTGAAGTTTCCCGCTGCTGCGGGTTCCCGCGACTCCGTCATGGCGTGGATTGTGTATCCGTCCACGAAAAGCAAGGCGCCGGTTGTCGTTGTCGTGCACGAGATTTTCGGGCTGTCCAGTTGGGTGCGCGCCGTTGCCGACCAGCTCGCGGCGGAAGGATTCATTGCCATCGCACCCGACTTCCTGTCACGGGTACGTGGCGGGCCAAGTTCCGTCGAGCTGCCGAGTGATACGGCGCGTCGACTCATTGGCGGAGTCGATGCCGCCGAACGCAATCGCGTGGTCGCGGCCGCGGCAAACTATGCCATGATGCTGCCCTCCGCAAAGCAGAAATACGGAGTGATTGGCTACTGCTGGGGGGGACAGACGACCTTCATGCACACCATCAACGGTGGCCTGAAGGGCTTCTCCGGTGGCGTGGCGTTTTACGGGCTGCCGTACACCACGGGTGGAACCCCCGCCACGGCGTCCAGCGCCGCCGTTCCGGCGTCGATCAACGCGGATTCCCTGCGCAAGATCAAGAAACCGATCATGCTGTTAAACGGCTCGAAGGACGCGCGCATCGCGGCGGCCATGCCGGCGCTCGATTCGCTGATGAAAAAGCTGGGCAAGAAATACACGGGCATGAACTACGAGGGCGCGGTGCACGGCTTCCTGCGCGCGCAGGCCGATCCCAAAGCCACGCGCGACGCCGTGGAAGAAGCGGCGAATCTCGCTGCCACCAAGGACGGCTGGCAGAAGACGATCGCGTTCCTGAAAAAGCACTTGGATGTGAAGTAGGAGCGACGGCGGGGAGATCGCTGCGGTCAGCAACCACTGATTGAAACCACTGATTGAACCGCAGAGGACGCAGCGGGCGCAGAGGAGCACAATTCAATTCGTGCGGTTCCCTGCGCGCCCTGCGGTAAAAGAGAAATACCAAACCCATTCAACCGCGAAGGTCGCCAAGGACGCGAAGGAAGTTCTTGTTCAACCACGTTGTCCTTGGCGACCTTTGCGTCCTTCGCGGTTCAATCCTTCAAGCTCGCCCTGCGCGATGCATCCCACAAAAGCATTCCACCACAACGTTCACCGAGTTCGTTGAGGTGCCTGCCTCAAAACGCAGTTCTCTGCGAACTCTGCGAACTCCGCGGTAGAAAAATACCAAACCCATTCAACCGCGAAGGTCGCAATTGACGCAAAGGACTCTTTTGTTCAACCACGTCGTCCTTGGCGACCTTGGCGACCTTGGCGGTCAGATCCTTGGCGCACTTTACCCGTGCAGCGCGCGAAACACCAGCGCCGCCAACACGCCACCGGCCATCGGCCCCACCACCGGCACCCAGGCGTACGACCAATCACTGCTGCCCTTCCCGGCAATCGGCAGCAGCGCGTGCGCGATGCGCGGCCCCAGGTCGCGCGCGGGATTGATGGCGTAACCCGTTGTACCACCGAGCGACAGGCCAACGCCCCACACCACCGCACCGATAAGCAGCGGCACCACGTTGCTGGCGGGTTGCGCGCCCTGTGCGGAAACGGTGGTGATGGCACTCGCGACAAACACCAGCGCGGCCGTGCCGATCATTTCGCTGACCACATTGGCCGCCGGCGTGCGCACAGCGGGTGCGGTACAGAAGCAGGCCAGCTTGCTGACCGGATCGCTGGTGCGACTCCAGTGCGGCAAGAAGTGCAGCCACACCAACGTGGCGCCCACCACCGCGCCGGCGAATTGCGCGGCAACATGCGCCACGGCGTCGGCCATGGTCCGCGCACCCGCGACCACATTGGCCAGTGTGACGGCAGGATTGAGCTCGCCTGGCGCGCCGAATGCGGTGGCGGTGAATACCCCCAGCAGCACTGCGATGGCCCAGCCCGTGGTGATCACGAGCCAGCCACTGTTTTCGGCTTTGGAGTCCTTGAGAACCACGCCGGCCACAACGCCGTTGCCGAACAGGATGAGCACCATGGTGCCGAGAAATTCGCCGAGTGCGGTTGCGGGCATGCCGAAGACCTCGTGGGAGCGGGGGGAGGAGCGGGAGCGGCTGCGGGAGAGGATAGCGCTTGCCGCATGTGGCCGCGAACGTCCACCGGTGAAGTCGCCGACGATCGTGTCGTTGACATTTATCGTTTATATGCTATAGTGATACTATGTATCAGATACGCGATTTCCACCGCCTCGTCCAGGAAGCCCGTCAGCACGCGTACCTCACGCAGCGGGACTTCGCAGAGCGCGTTGGCACGTCGCAGTCGGCCATTGCCAAGCTCGAACAGGGTGACGCGAATCCAACGATCGATACACTCTCTCGCTGCGCGGCGGTGGCAGGATTTGCGCTGCGCGTCGAGCTGGTTCCGCTGCCCGCGCGCGATCCCGTGGTAGAGCGCTACAAGCAGGACGTCGATCGCACGCTGCTTCGCGAGAATCTTCGCACGTCGGTGGACGACCGTCTGCGTTCGTTGGCGGAATGGCAGCACGCAGGGCGCGCCCTGCAGAGCGCGACGCAGCGTGCGACGCAGCGTGCGACGGCGAATGCATCACCCAAGCGGAAGCGACGCGCATGACCCAGTTGGAACAACTGTTGGCTGCGCTGCATGACGCCAGCGTGGAGTTCATCATCGTTGGCGGCGTCGCCGCACGCGCGCACGGTTCGTCCCGGCTTACCGACGACGTCGACGTTTCCTACGCGCGAACGCCCGTTAATCTCTCGCGCATCGTTGCGGCGCTGGGTCCGCTTAAACCGTATCTGCGAGGCGCACCCCCCGGGCTGCCGTTCGACTGGTCGGCCGCCACACTGCGGGCTGGGCTCAACTTCACCCTTACTACAACAGCCGGCGCCATCGATCTCCTGGGCGAGATCACCGGCGGTGGTCGGTACGACGATTTACTGCCACACGCCTTGACCATCACGATTTTTGGTCGGGAGGTACAACTGCTCGACTTGCCGTGGCTCATTCGTGTGAAGCGCGCGGCCGGCCGTCCCAAGGATCTCGAGGTCATCGCCGAACTGGAAGCGCTGCAGGAAGAAATCGCGCGCGACGAACCACGCCCATGACCACAGCGCCGCCAGCCCTCACGCGCACGCTCACGCTGCGCGATCTGATCCTGCTCAACATCGTGGCGGTGTATACACCCAGTACGCTGTCGCAAACGCTGCAACTGGGCACCTTCGGCCTGCTGTTCTGGGCATTGGCCCTGGTGACGTTCATGGTGCCATATGCGGCGGCGTTGGCCGACCTGTCGCGACAGTATCCGCGCGAAGGTGGCGTGTACGCATGGACACGCATGGCGTTTGGCGATGCGCACGGATTCGTCTGCGGGTGGTGCTACTGGGTGAATACATTCCTCTATCTCCCCAGCATCTTTCTGGGCATCGCCGCGGTGGCAGCGCTGCTGGGTGGTGCGCGAACGGCATGGATCAACGAACATCAGTCCATCGTGGTAGCCATTGCGTGTGCCACGCTGTGGCTGTCGGCCGGTCTGCACATTGTCGGACTGGGACGCGGCAAGTGGCTGCAGAACGTGGGCGCACTCGGACGGCTCACCATCGCCTTGGGTTTGCTCGCCGCTGCGGCGTGGACGCTGTTTCACGACACCGGCACGGAACGGCACGCCCTGCCCGGCAACTCGCTGAGCCTGTGGTATTCGTTGGCGCTTTGGCCATTCGTGCTGAATGCGTTGCTCGGACTCGATCTGGGCTCCGCCATGAGCGACGAGGCCGCCGCGCCCCGTCACGACATCCCCCGTTCGCTGGCCATTGGCGGCATCACGGTGGGCGTGATCTATCTGCTCACGTTCAGTGCGGCCCTGGTGACCGGGATGCCCGAGAACAATGTGCTGTACGGACACGTACTGGCCATCAACGCCGTCATTGCCCGCGCCGGGACGAATGGCGCGCTCATGGCGCTGACGGTGTTCGTCGTGGTGTGCGAATTGGTCGGCCTCCTTGGCAGCGGGGCGGCGTGGCTTGCGGCACCGGCACGGGTGCCGTTTGCCATCGGCATCCATCACTACTTGCCGCCGGCGTTCGCGCGCGTGCATCCGCGATTCGGCACGCCCTACGTGGCGCTTGTTGTGCAGGCCGGCACCGCGACCCTGCTGATTGTGATCAGTACGTATGGCGCGAGTCTGCAGGAGGCCTATTTGACGTTGCTCGGTGGGTCGATTGTGCTGGTGTTGGTGCCCTTCGCGTATCTGTTCGCGAGTTGGCAGCGACTGGGCGTTCGCGATGGCAGCGCGACACCACGCGCCCGTGTTCGCGCCATGAGCTCGCTGGGACTCGCGGCCGCGGTTGGGGCCATCGGTGCCTGCTTCATCCCACCACCGGCAGTGACAGAAGTGACCGGGTTCGAAGTCAAGATTATTGGCTCAGTGACATTCATGCTGGTCTGTGGATGGAGCGTGTATGTCGCCGGCAAACGACGGGCGCTGCGGTCCGCGTAGCGGCAACCTCAGACACTGGGCCACCCTCGCCATCGCGTTCCAGCCGGTTGCGAAAACCTCGAGGTCGCGGCATATCACCCCCATTGTCGCGTCCCCTTGATCCTGCTTCGGAGACTCGTGCCATGATCCGCTCGTCACTCGGCATTCCGCTGTTCGCCGTGATGGCCGTCGTGCTGCCTGCGCAGACCCCATCACGCCCTGTTGCCGCGCCGAGTGTCGCGCTGGCGTCGGCCAAGGATCCCATGGCGCATGCCGTCGCCGGTCTCAAATGGCGATCGGTGGGTCCGGCCAACAACGCCGGCCGCATTTCCGCGGTGCACGGCGTGCCTGGTGATCCCAGCACGTATTACGTGGCCGGTGCCAACGGCGGCATCATCAAAACCACCAATGGGGGCACGACATTCAAGCCCATCTTCGACAGGCAGAGCGTGGGTTCCATTGGTGCCATCGCGATCGCGCCCAGTGATCCGAATGTGATTTACGTGGGCACCGGCGAAGGCAATCCGCGCAACAACGCGTCCATCGGCGACGGGATGTACAAGTCGGTCGATGCTGGCGAGCACTGGACGAAGATCGGACTGGAGAAGAGCGACAAGATTGCCCGTATCCTCGTGGATTCGCGCAATCCCAATCTGGTGTTTGTGTGCGGACTGGGACGCGAGTGGGGGCCCAATGAGGAGCGCGGCGTGTTCAAAACCACGGATGGCGGCGCGTCATGGAAGCGCGTGCTGTTCGTAGACCCACAAACGGCGTGCTCGGATATTTCGGCCGACGCGGGCAACTCCAACATCCTGTACGCGGGCATGTACACCTATCGGCGCTGGGCGTGGCATCTGGAATCGGGTGGGGTGAACACCGCGGTATACAAATCGGTGAATGGTGGCGACACGTGGGAGCGCCTGTCCGGCACGGATCGCAACATCGGGCTTCCCAAGGGGGAGATGGATCGCATTGGTGTCGCGGTGGCACCCAGCGACCCGAACATTGTGTACGTGATCACGGAAACGAAAACCGAGGGCGAACTGTGGCGCTCCGACGACGCGGGTGCGCATTGGCGCATGGTGAATCGCGATCCCAACATCAACTTCCGCCCGTTCTATTACGCCGACCTGCGCGTGGACCCGATGAATCCGAACCGCGTGTACTCGCTGTCCGGATCGTTGTACCTGTCGGAAGATGGCGGTGTGAACTTTCGTACCATTGCACAGGGTGTACACGGCGATCATCAGGCCATGTGGATCGATCCACTCAACCCCAAGCGCATTGTCGAGGGGTCGGACGGCGGCTGGCAGGTAAGCTACGACGCGGCGAAAACGTGGGAGGTGGTGAACACGTTTGCGTTCACGCAGTTCTATCACATCAACTACGACATGCAGACGCCGTACATGACGTGCGGCGGCTTGCAGGACAACGGCAACTGGTGCGGACCCAGTCGCGGGTTGTTTGGCGGCATTCTCAAGAGTGACTGGTTCACCGTGTCCGGTGGCGACGGCTTCTTTACCGTTCCCGACCTGGCGCAACCGTGGCTCATCTACTCCGATGCGCAGGGCGGCATGCTCAACATCACCGACACGCGCACCGGCACGCAGAAAACCATCTATCCGTATCCCAATCGGGTGGGCTCGGTGGGTGACGCGATGATCGGGCACAAGTACCGGTTCAACTGGAACTCCCCGATTGCGCTCTCGCCGCAGAACCCGGGCGTGGTGTACTTCGGCGGCAACGTGCTGTTCAAGAGCACCAATCACGGGAATTCGTTTCAGGTGATTTCCCCCGATCTCACCACCAACGATCCGGCCAAGCAGCAGAGCTCGGGCGGGCCCATCGTAGTGGACAATACGGCGGCCGAGTTTCACAGCACACTGTTGTCCATCAGTCCGTCGCCACTCGACTCGATGCTGATCTGGACGGCCAGTGACGACGGCGTGGTGCAGGTCACGCGCGATGGGGGCAAGTCGTGGAGCAACGTGTTCAAGAACATTCCGGGTCTCAAGCCGGCCGCGTGGCTGGCCACGGTGGAAGCGTCGCACTTCGATGCGGGAACCGCCTACGTGGTGGCCGATCATCATCAGGACGATGACTACGCGCCGTACGTGTACATGACTACTGACTTCGGCCGAACGTGGAAACCCATTATGGGCGACTTGCCCGTGAGCGCATCATGGACGCACGTGGTGCGGGAAGATTTGAAGAATCGCAATCTGCTCTTCCTCGGTACTGAAATGGGCGTGTGGGCATCGTGGGATCGCGGCACGCATTGGGTGAGTCTGCGCGGCGAACTGCCGGCTGTGCCGGTGCGCGACATCCAGATTCATCCGCGCGAGAACGACTTGCTGCTCGCCACGCACGGCCGTGGCTTGTACATCCTGGACGACATCACCGCCCTGCAGCAGCTGGGCCCCGCAATGACCGCCGAGGCGACGCTGTTTCCCGCGCCCATCGCCATTCGTTGGAACCAGTGGAACAAGGATGGCAATCTCGGACAGAAAACGTATCGCGCCGAGAATCCACCCGATGGCGCGATGATCACGTACTTCCTGAAAACGCAGCCACCCACGGAAGTGAACCTGACCATCGCCGACAAGGATGGTCGGGTGGTGCGTCGCATGAATCGAGTGCCCGATGAAGCCGGTGTGAATCGGGTCAGCTGGGATTTGCGTTACGACGCCACGCCTGGGAGTGGTGGTGGTGGACGCGGTGGCGGTGGCCGCGGCGCGGGGGCCGGGGCCGCTGCGGCCGGTGGTGCGCCAGCGGACACGTCGCTGGCGGCGGTGCGTGCACGTCGCCGAACCGCCGCGCAGGACGCCGCGGGTGGCCCGTCGGAATTCGAGGGGTTTGGTGCCGGTGGTGCGTCGTTCGTGTTGCCCGGCGTATACGCCGCCACGCTCACAGTGGAGGGCAAGCAGTACACGACCAACATCACCGTGCAGCTTGATCCGCGTTCTGCGATGACAGCGGCGCAACTCGTGGCGCAACATGACGCCGCGCGGCGCATGGATGACATTGCGTCACGCGTGAACCGCGTGATCACCAACATCGATGATGTGTCACGTCAGATGACAGCGCTGCAGGTCACCCTGCGTGCGGCGCCGCGCGACAGCAACGCGCGCAACGCAGCGCAGGCGCTCACGGAAATCGAGAGCGCCCTGAGGGATCTCAAGCAGTTCCGCGATTCGGTGCTGGCTCGGCCCGTGGCAGGACTGGGCTACCGGCAGTATCCGCGACTGCGGGAAGAAGTACAGACGGTGTCGGGGATGATTTCGCGTCCGATGATGGCGCCCACAGCCGGTGAGCTGTTGCGATCGGGGGAGCTGCGCACGGAGAGCGATGAGGCGAGTGCGCGCTTCGACAGCATCATGCAAACACGGGTGGCGAAGATCAACGACCTGTTGAAAAGTTCACCGCATGTGATTGCGCCACCGGCACCGAGGGCGTTTGTGCCGTAACCAGTTGCGCGCTGATGTTGCTGGGCGTCACTCGACCTTGTGACGCGCAGTCACGTGCGGAGGGCGGCGTCTACCGCCCTTCGAAAGGAGGGGGGATCGATTGCTGGAAAGCGATAGAGCTCAGGTTCCATTTGCGCGAACTGGGCGCGAACCTCCGCGGCCGAGATCAATCCGCGACTGAGCATAGCCGCGACATCGGCAAGGTCGCGGCCGTGTCCGCGTTCGATCTTGGCCAGCGCCTGCGCCGTGAAATCGTAGTGCCGGAATGTCACCTGTCCAATGCGGCGCACCACAGGGCTGCGCTGCTCCCATCCTGCGGGCACAGGAATGAACTGGTCGGGAGATGCCAGCTCGACATTCACGCGCAGCCGTTCCTTGAGCGCCGGGATGGCACGCAGCATCGCGTCGGAATCCGGGCGAATCACCAGATCGATGTCAATCGTGCTGCTCCGCCAGCCTTCCATCACGGCACTGGTCCCGCCGACCAAATACACCTCCACCGCACCGGACGCTTCGCGGGCGAGCGCCGTGAGGAACGCGTCAATCCGGTCTCTGTCGGCTACGTCACGCACCGCGCGCGCTCATAGCTCACCAAACGACGTACCAGCGCGTTGAACTGACTGTGCGCGCCATCGCCATGCGTCTTCGAAAGCAAGGCGTACAACCGAAGCTCAGGGTCATCCAGCGGCGGCGGCACGGCGTGTCCGAGGGTGCGCAAGCGCGGCGCACCAATGGAGACCAGCAACGACGCTACGGACTCCACGTGGCCCGCGAGATCGACCAGCCCTTGCTCGATCAGATCGGCGCCGGGAAGCATCATAACACTCATATCGGTGCAGTCTAGCATGCTTTCACCGAGAGAGACACCCGGACAGAACACCCTCAACCGCCCGCGACGCGCAACGCGCGGCTCAGTCAGGTGCGCCAGATGATTGCTGCCAGAATCGCCTTTGCCCAGTCAGGTACCGCGTCCAGTGGCACGTGCGACCGCACCTTGCCCCTGACCGTGTGCAGCAAGAGGATCGGTAGTGGCGCCGCGCCGAGCCGAGGGTTGGCATTCGTGGAGTTGTCGTACACGCGGACTTCCGTAGCCGTCGGCAACATGCCGATCAGATTGAGCCGACTGGAATCATACCGGACACGGATCGTCGCCTCGGGAATGTCGTGGCCGCCAGCCTTGACCCGGGCGCGGACCCGCGCGAGATGGAGCTCCGGGGATTCCAACCCAACATACCAGATGCGCACCTCGAAGCCGGCGTGGAGCGCCGCGTGCAATAATCGGGTAATGGTCTCACCACCGAGGGTAGTTTCGAACGCGTAGTCGAGACGCTCCGCGAGTGCCCGCTCGAGCAACGCACGGCCGGTTCCCCAGGCAAGAGCGTTGGCCTCGACGATGGAGACGGCGGGGTCGTCTACGCGGATTCGCCGAGCCGCTTCGTCGGGATTGAAGTACTCGCCGCCCGCCTCCCGGATCGCCGCGCCGCCGATGCTGCTCTTGCCGGCTCCGTTGACACCCGCGAGAACGTAAATGACCGGCCGGCGAGGC
>JANOKE010000536.1:0-7050 GCA_031419135.1 Gemmatimonadaceae bacterium | reverse complement strand
ACAGGATAGTCGCGATACTCTCGGGCATCTCGTGAATCGCGACCACGCGTGTTGTGCCGTGCGGATCACCAGGCGCGTTCACCGTCACGCACAACGAGGGACCGACACCGGCCACACTGCCCACCACGCAGGTGACGCGACCGGTGCGCCGATGCGTGAGCGTGACCGTGTATTGGCCCGTTGGCATCGCAACCACCAACACATCGCTGGCCGCGATACGGGTGCATGAACCACCGGCCGCCACCAGCGCCATGGCACCGGCGGCGACGCCCCACGTGGCGCGATCTTGCGGTTGCGGAGCGAGCTCGAAGTGCGCGGCGGCCGACAGACTTCCGGGCAGCGCGGCGCGCGCCGCTCCAAGCCATTGGATGAACTGGGGCTCCAGTTGTGGGGCGAGGCCGGACAGTTCAAGGACGCGCGCCGCGTAGCGCAGCACCTGACGCGTTTCAATGCGCTTGACCTCGTCAAAAAACCACGCGCACGAGGTGAACATGCGCAACGTGACCCGCTGCAGTTCAAGCAGTTCGCGCGCGCGCTGCACACCGGCATCATCACAATCGGGCCGCACGGCGTTTCGCACGAACTCGGCCAAGGGTGGGCCGTCGTATGCCACCGCTGAGCCGTACGCGTCGCGCACCTGCCACGGGTCGTCGGTAAAGATGGCACGCCCTTCGTGCTCGAACACCGCGTTGCTCTGTGCGGCGAGCGCGGTGAGCGCGTCTCGCAACGGGCCACGCCACTGCTGCGCGGCCGGCTGGTGCATGTCAATGCGACAACCACAGTTGCTGCGCCAGCGCTCGATGCCGTGCGCACAACTCCAGGCCGACGGAGAAATCAGCCGTGCGTTGAGCGTGGCCGGTTGCGAGGCAACAAGCGCGGCGGCATTGATAAGCCGAGCATCGGGGCGCTGGGCGATCAAGGACAGGGCCAACGCCAGCGCGCGCTCACCATCCTTGTGATGGTGGCCGAACGTCTCGCCATCGGTGGCTAGTGTCGTGCACCGCGCCTGTCCGTCATCCAACGAGGGCGCCAATCGCCGAGCCAACATTTCGGGATTACGCAGCAGTCCGCCAAACGCCACCTCGCCGGCCAGTCCACCATCGTAGGGAATGATGGTGAGGGTGCGTCCGGCCGCGCCACGCCACCGCACGGGAAGCCCATGCGTTTCGGCGTCCACGTGCACCTGATACGGCGCGAGGATGGTGAAGAGGATGCCTTCCTCGGCGAGCAGATCGAGCGTGTCGTCATCGGCCGCGCATTCCGGCAACCACATGCCCTCCGGTGTGCGACCAAATCGACGCTGGAAGTCGGCGATGCCCCACCGCACTTCGGTGCGGCGATCACGGGGTGAGGCGAGTGGCAGAATCACGTGGTGATATGGCGCGGCGATGGCATTTCCGTGCCCCAGGCGCCGAACGCTCGCGGCATCGCCGTCGACCATCGCGCGCAGTGTTGTCGGTGCCTCGGTTTCCATCCACTCGCACAGCGTGGCCCCGACGTCGAACGTACACCACGCGTACAAGTTGACCAATCGCGCGATACCCGACGGGGCATCCGGATCGTTGGCCGGAGAGTCGGCGTGCGGCCTCCGCACTTCGGCCGCCGCGAGTCGCGCATAGCACTCGCGATCGATGCGGGCGTTCCAGTCGTGATCGGGTGCGGCCGATGCCTCGGACGCTACCGACTCCAGCCAGGGATCCTCGCGAGGGGGCTGGTAGCAGTGGGCGTGAACGACAACGTGATGCATCAGAAAACGTGCGTGTGGGGCGACGGCCACCACGCGTCGCACCGCGGCATCGGAGTCAAACGCGCTCGCCGGCAATGGCGCGCGCCCGAAGGTACAGTTGCGCGTACCGCTCGGCCGCGCGCTCCCAGCCGAAATCACGATGCATGGCCGTTCGCATGCGCGACTCCCACTGGATCGGATCCGAAAATCGCACGAGCGCGCGCGACATGGCCCAATCCATGGCGCCAGCCGTGTATTCGTCGAAGAGAAAGCCCGTCACATCGTCCTCGACCGTATCGGCAATCCCGCCCACCCGACGACCGATGGGCAACGCGCCGTATCGCTGCGCGCGCATCTGCGTGAGACCACAGGGCTCATACTGCGACGGCATCAGGAACATGTCGGCACCGGCCATCAACCGGTGTTCCAATCGGTCCGTAAAATCGAGCTGCACGCCGATATGACGCGGCCGCCGTGCAGCAAGTTGCAGCAGCGCGCGCTCATAGCGGGCCTCTCCGGCCCCCAGAAAAACGAACTGGGCATCGAGGTTTCTGACGAAATGCGAACTGAGAATGAGATCCAGGCCTTTCTGCATCACCATGCGTCCGGTCATGCCGAACAGCGGGGTGCGACGGCGTTGCGGCAAGCCAAACGACCGCTGCAGCGCAGCCTTGCACCTGGCCTTGTTGGCAATCGGATCCTTCGCGGCGTAATTGGCCGTGATCTGATCGTCGTATCGGGGATCCCACGTCGACTGGTCGATCCCGTTGGTAATGCCGGTGAATCGGTCACCAAGCCACTGAAACACTTCCTGCAGTCCGAACCCGCCGCTGGGGGTGCGCAACTCAGTGGCGTGATTCGGGCTGACGGTTACCACCATGTCGGCAAACGTCAGGCCAGCCTTGAGGAAGTTGATCTTGCCGTACCACTCCACGTGTTGGAACGTGAAGAGCTCCGGCGGAATGCCGCACTCATTCAGTTGCGACGCCGGGAAGTGTCCCTGATAGCCCGCGTTGTGTACCGACAGCACCGTGGGCGTGCTCCGGTACCGTTCACGCAGTCCCGCGTACGACCGCATGTACATGAGCGCCAGCGACGTGTGCCAGTCGTGCGCATGCACCAGGATCGGACCGGCGATAAGTCGGGGAATGGCGTCGAGCACGGCGCGTGAGAACAGCGCGAAGCGACGCGCGTTGTCGGTGTAGTCGCGTCCCCCCTCGCCGTAGAGACCCAATCGGTTGAAATACTCGGGCAAATCGACAAAGACCACTTTGGGACCTGGCGCCGACTGGACTTCGCGAAAGAAACGCACCTCCTCACTTTGAAAGCCCAGGTCGACCCGGATCGGTCGACCCAGCGGGGCGAGGTCGGGCGCGTGATCTCGGACTGTGCGGTACAACGGCACGAAAACCACCACCGTGGCGCCCGATTGCACCTGATGGTTCGCCAACCCCATGACGGCTTCCGCCAATCCGCCGCTGCGGGCAAACGGACTGTACTCGGCCGTCAGATGCACAATGGTGGGCGCGTCACCCACGTTGGGTGACACAACGGTTGAGCCGAAGCCCGGCGTGGGCATAGCCAGTGAAGTCATTACAGTCGCGCGGTCGTGGTGAGAAGCTCGCTCAAGCGGTTGGCGGATCGTCGGGAAGCGCGTCTCCCAAGATGCTGGGAGCGTAATAGGTGCGGGCGTATTGCTCCACCATCCGACGGGCGGTGAACTGCTGACCCGCCACTCGCATCGCGTGTTTCATGGTGAGGATCCAGCGTCGCGGCAGATCACTGGCATCGCGCTCGTAAAACCGCGGTACCACTTCCTGCTCCAACAGCGTGTACAGGCGCTCCACCGTTCCGTTGGCGTCGTCGCTGTCGACCGCGGCCGGAATCGCCCACCCATTGTTCCCTTCATAGCCCTCTTCCCACCAGCCATCGATGGTGGACAAGTGGGGAACGCCGTTGAGCCCTGCTTTCATGCCACTGGTGCCGGACGCTTCCATCGGCACGCGGGGCAGATTCATCCACACATCAACCCCTTGCACCAGCAAATGCGCGAGATGCATGCCGTAGTCTTCCACGAACGCAATGCGCCCCTCGAACTGCGGATCGCGCGTGAACTGGTAGACATTCTGCAGGATCTGCTTGCCCGGATTGTCGGCCGGGTGTGCCTTGCCGGCGAAGACGATCTGCACCGGGCGGGAGGTGTGCGTCACCAGCCGGCGCAGTCGCTCGACGTCGCGAAAAATGAGATCGGCGCGCTTGTAGGTTGCGAACCGACGCGCGAAGCCGATGGTGAGCGCATGGGGATCGAGCAACGTTCCCGCACCAACGAGCTGCACGGTTTCCATCGTGCGTTGCGCAAACGAGCGTCGCGCCTCATCGCGCACCAGCCGCATGAGCACGTGCTTCAAGCGCAGATGCGTGCCCCACAGTTGATCGTCGTCGAGCTGCAACACCTGTTCCCAGATCGTCGGATCGTTGGCGTGTCCCCATTGCGGGCCCAGTTGACGGTCAAGCAGTTGCATGATGGGATTGGCCATCCACGTGGCGAGGTGCACGCCGTTGGTGACGTGGCCCACGGGAATGCTGTCGGCGGTTCGACCCGGCCACAGCGGCTTGCACAGTTCGCGCGAAACAACGCCGTGACGGCGGGCCACCGCATTCACCCGTCGCGCGAGGCGGATCGAGGCGGCCGTCATGTGAAATACGCCCGCGCCCACCTCGGGGTGATATCCAATGCGCACAAACGCGTCGGCTTCGATTCCCATTTGCTTCCACATGCCGTGGCTGGCGCCCCCGGCACAGGCCAGCACATCGCTCACCGCGAACTGATCGTGTCCCGCCGGCACGGGCGTGTGCGTCGTGAACACGCTGCATGACCGCACCTGCCGGACGGCATCCGCATACGTCAGTCCGGCGTCGCAGAGTTCGCGCACGCGCTCCACCATCATGAAGGCGGCGTGCCCCTCGTTGGCGTGCCAGGCCTCCGGTTCGACGCCGAGGGCGCGCAACACGCGAACGCCACCCACGCCCAGCAGCCACTCCTGTCGCAGCCGCATTGCCGGCCCGCCCGAATACAATCGCGACAGCAACGGCCGATCGTCGGGGTGATTCTCCTCCAGATCCGAATCCAGCAGATACACCGGTACCCGTCCAACCTGCATACGCCACGCACGAATATGTACATCGCGACCAAACGTGTTGACGGTGGCGAGATGTCGCGCGCCATCCTGGCCCGGGAGTGGCACCAGCGGGACCTGGTCGAACGAGATGGAGTCGGCAGAGTCCTCCTGCCATCCGTCGGTCCGGATCCGTTGATCGAAATAGCCGTGGCGATACAAGATGCCCACCGCGACCACGGGCACGCCGAGGTCGGACGCGGTCTTGAGATGGTCACCGGCGAGGACGCCGAGACCACCCGAGTAGATCGGCACGGAATTATGCACGCCGAACTCTGCACAGAAGTAGGCGACGGGCTTTCCGCGCAACTCGGGAAATGTTCGCGCATACCAGGTGTGCTCGTCCGACTGCTCCGCCTTGAGCCAGGCCACCAGTCGATCGTGACGGGCGCAGAATCCAGCGTCGGTGGCGAGTGCCGCCAGACGCTCGGGCGCAACCTCCTGCAGCAAGATGATCGGATTGTGGCGGAGCCGGTTCCACAGGGCTTCGTCCACTTCGCGAAACAGCGAACGCGCGTCACGGTTCCAGCACCACGCGAGATTTCGCGCCAGGTCGGCGAGTCCGGCAATGCGTGGTGGAATGGTTTGGAACACGCTCACCGATGTGGGGGTCGGCGCGTGGTTGGTCAGCGCCAACGGCGCCGAGACAGTTGCGGTCATGGTAGGGTGATACAGGGAGCGCGGCAACCACGATTGGCTGCCACCGGACAGACGACGATCAAGGTATGCGGGTGCGGGGGTCTGTGGACAGGTGGGTGACGTTGGACTACACTGAAAACGGGACCCCTCGTGTCAGACTGCTACGGGCATCGAAAAGACACCTCACAGCCACGTTCATGCCCGTTCGCTCGTCGTCCATCGAAATTTTCAAGTTCGGCGGCGCCTCACTGGCCGACGCGAACGCAGTTCGAGGCGTCATCGCCATGCTCATCGCGCCGCGCAAGTCGCGGGTGGTGGCCGTTGTCTCGGCGCTCGCCGGGGTAACAGACGCGCTTCTGGTGCTCGCCGCCGCGGCGCAGCGAGGCGATCCCCGTGTTGTCGAGGACGACTTGGCGGCCTTGGATCGTCGCCATCGCGACATTGCGATAACCATTGTGCGCGCGTCCGCAGCCCGTCGGGCGGCACTGCGATCGGTGGCGGACGATTTCACCGAGCTGCGCACGATTCTTCACGGCGTGGCCAGCCTGCGTGAACTCACGTTGCGCACCCGAGATTTTATCGTGGCGCGTGGGGAACAACTGTCGGCGCGCCTGGTGGTGGCCGGACTGCGTTCGCAGGGCGTCTTGGCAGAATACGTCGACGCCGCCGAGCTGATTTGCACGGATGGAGTGTTCGGCGGGGCGTTTCCCGATCTTGCCACCACCGACAGGAACGTTCGCAATCGATTGCGTCCGATGCTGCATCGCCGCTGTTTGCCAGTCGTGCCGGGATTTGTGGGCGGCGCTCCCGACGGGGCAGTAGTCACGCTGGGCCGTGGGGGCAGCGATCTCACGGCAACCGTGCTGGGACGCGCGCTTCGCGCCGAACGGATCACGCTGTGGAAGGACGTGCCAGGTTTGATGACGACCGATCCGCGGCTGGTGCCAACGGCTCGCATCGTGCCGCAACTGAATATCCGCGAGGCCGCAGAGTTGGCGTACTACGGTGCCAAGGTGCTGCATCCGCGAGCACTCATTCCGTTGGCACGGCTGCGCGTGCCCGTGTTCGTTCGTCCCTTCGCTGATCCTGCGGCGGCCGGTACCGAGATCTCCACGCGGCGCACGTTGCGACGATATCCGGTCAAGGCGCTTTCCGTTGTTCGCGATCAGGCGATGATCACGGTAGCCGGCAACGGGATGCTTGGTGTTCCCGGAATCGCCGCTCGAACGTTCTCCGCGCTGCAGCACGCAGAGATTTCGGTTTCGCTTATCTCGCAGGCGTCTTCGGAGCATTCCATATGTCTCTGCGTTCCGGCAGAACGGGCGAACGATGCGCGGGCAGCGCTGGCGCACGCATTTGCACTGGAGCTTTCGCGTCGCGAACTCGAGGGGATCGAGGTGAGGTCGCACGTGGCGATACTCGCAGTCGTGGGGCTGGGAATGGCCGGGACGCCGGGAATCGCAGCGCGATTGTTTCGTGCGCTGGCCGCCGCGGCCGTCAATGTGGTGG
>JANOKE010000535.1:0-13370 GCA_031419135.1 Gemmatimonadaceae bacterium | reverse complement strand
GGCAAGTGCGACTCCCGCTTGAGCACCGGAATGGCCGCGATGTCCATCGTGTTGCGCGTGGCGGTCTCAAACGTGCGAATACCGCGCTCACACAGCATCACGTCGCCGTTCCCTTCCGCCATGATGTACTCCGCCGCCATTAACAGCTCGGTGATGGTGGCCGACAGTCCGCGCTTGAGCAGTACCGGCCGGTGCACACGCCCCACCTCCGACAGCAGCGGAAAGTTCTGCATGTTGCGTGCCCCGATCTGCAGCACGTCGGCATACGACGCCACCAATTCCACCTGCCGCGGATCCATCACCTCCGTCACAATCGGCATCCCGGTTTTCGCGCGCACCTCAGCCAGCAACTTGAGCCCATCTTCGCCCATGCCCTGGAATGCGTAGGGCGATGATCGCGGCTTGAACGCCCCACCACGCAGCAGCCGTGCGCCCGACGCCTGCACCGCGTGTGCCGTCTCATGCAGCATGTCGCGTCCCTCCACCGAACACGGACCCGCCATCACGACAATCTCGCGACCGCCTGCCACTGTGCCAGCCGGATCCCCAAAGCGAATCTGTGTGAGCCCCGCCGCATACTCGCGCGACGCCAGCTTGTACGGTTTGAGCACCGGCATGACGCGTTCAACACCGTCCAGTGCGGCGAGAGACTGCTCGCAAAGTTTGGCATCGTCGCCAATACAACCGATGATCGTACGCACCTCGCCACGACTGATATGCGCGCGCAAACCAAGTCGTTCCACGTGCTCGACAATGCGATCGAGCGCGTCGGGGGAAATGCCGGGGGTGGTAACAATGATCATGTGGTCCTCGGGAGGTGAATACCAACCGAAGGCCTCGCATCGCCGGGTCTCGAAACCACGCGAGGCCCGTGCAGTTGCACGGGCCTCGCGGTGGTCGGGATCGTCAGCGCGTCAGTCGCGCACAACTCCAGCACCGTGGCCCATGCGGGACGGTGTAAAGTAGTAATAGCTGGCGACGGCTGGCGGACGCATCATGTCAAGCATCCTACGGCATGCACGACCGCCTGTCAATATCCTTCTGATACCGGTTAACTCCTTCCTTGCTCGCATGCCCGTATCGCACAACGCCATTTCGCACCGCACTTCACACACGCCGCGCGTTGCATTCCAGGGCGCACTCGGCGCGTTCAGTGAATTGGCCATTCAGCAGCGATGGCCGGACGGCGCCACGCCGGTTCCACACCACTCGTTTGGCGACGCGCTGCGGTGTGTTCTCTCCAACGCAGCCGACTTCGCCGTCGTACCGATCGAGAATGCGATTGCCGGACGTGTGCACACAGCCGTCGAAGCGCTCGACGTTGTGGAGCCACAGCTGCTTCGTCATGGCGAGATTCTCGTGGCCATCCATCTTTGCCTGATGGCACCGCCGGGGGCGACCCTCGCGAACCTGCGTGTCATTCGAAGTCATCCCATGGCGCTTGCTCAATGTCGTATCTTTTGTGCACGACACGGGTGGCTCGCACCGGAAACTCACGCAGACACCGCCGGAGCGGCCTGCGAGGTTGCTGCGCTGGGCGATCGTACGGTCGGTGCCGTTGCGGGCGAGGCCGCCGCTCAACGCTATGGCCTCGACATTCTGGCCTATTCGATTGAAGATGTACCCGCCAACTGGACACGCTTTGTGATCGTCAGCAAACGCTGACCCGCCGCGAGTCTCTGACCGCCGAGGTGGCGGATGTCTCAACCTGCGTTGGTCCAGTTTCGTGTCCGCGCGCTCATTGCGGCGCCCCTGATCCTCGTGCTGTGCGCTAACCAGCTGTTCGCGCAAAGCAACACCAGGCGCATCGTGCCACCAGCGTTTGCTACGCTGAGCGGGCCAATCAACCGAGAACTCTCCGGCGATCGCGCCCGCACCACAGTGGGATTCGTCGAGCAGTTCTTTCGACTCCCCGGTAACCGCGGGTTCGATGCATCCATCGACACCGTCGCCTCACTGCTCACTGCAGCGGGCTACGTGCCCGAAGCGCGCGCGACCGCCAAAGATCGCCTCGTCTTCCGCGTCGAGTCGCGACCGATGACGAACCCCGCATGGACTCCGGATGACGCGTCGCTCACCATAGTCGGACGCAATACGCCGCTGTTGGCGTGGCCGACAAATCACAACATGATCGCCATCAACTCGTGGTCTACGCCCGAGAGTGGCGTGACTGCGCGCGTGGTCGACATTGGCGCCGGAACAGACGCCGAACTCGCCAGGCAAGATCTCACCGGTACCATCGCACTGATTGACGGCAACGTTCGCGCAGTATTCCCCAAAGTGATGCAGCGGGGCGCTCTCGGGATGCTCGCATCGCAAAAACTGCCCGCCTATAACCAGCAAACGAAAAACACCACCGCCATCCAGTTCACGGGTATCACACGCGATACGGTCAATCGCGGATTCGTGATCCTGGTCTCGGCGGCGGCGCGCGATTCACTCAGGGCGGCGTTGGTCGCCGGTCCCGTGCAGGTGCGCGCGATGGTGAAGACACGCTTCGAATCGCGTCCGGAGCGCACCATCATCGCCGAAATTCGTGGCGCGCGGCGTCCCGCCGAACGCTTCGTCTACTCGGCGCACGTGCAGGAGCCGGGTGCCAACGACAACGCGTCTGGTGTTGGACTGCTCGCCGAAATGGCGCGCACCGCGGCGGTGCTGTTCAAGCGTGGACAGGTCAATCCGGCACGCACACTCACGTTTCTGTGGGGCGACGAAATTCGCTCCACCGATCGCTTCCTCAAGGAAGACAGTGTGCGGCGCGCTGGCGTGAAGTGGGGCATGTCGCTGGACATGGTGGGCGAGAACACTGCGCTCACGGGCGGCACGTTCCTCATCGAAAAGATGCCCGACCCCTCAGCGGTGTGGGTGCGTGGCGACGACCAGCACTCCGAATGGGGCGGCAGCCCAATCGCCGCGTCGGCCATTCGCGCCTACTGGTTCAACGACTTCGTGCGCCAACGCTGTCTCGATCGCGCCGCCACGACCAACTGGGTGGTGAAATCCAATCCCTTTGAAGGGGGCAGCGACCACACGCCGTTTCTCAATGCGAACATCCCCGCGGTGCTGCTCTGGCACTTCACCGATCAGTTCTATCACACCGATCTCGACCGGCTCGACATGGTGAGCGCCACCACACTCGGTAACGTTGGCAACTGCGCACTCAACACGGGTCTCTTGCTCACCGCAGGCACACCGGGCGTCGCCAGGGCCGCGCTCACCGAATTGGCCAACGTCGCGGTGCGTGAATTGCGCACGCAAGGCGCCTTGTCGGCCAAGGCCATTCAGGGTGGGGCGACCGCAGCCGCCGAACGTATCATCATCGAGGCGTGGCGCGACTACTACGTCACCGCATTGACGAAAATTCCCGATATGGCCGTCAATGCCGCGGGCTTCGGCGCCGACATTGCGGCGGCGCAGGAGCGCGTGCGACGGGTCGCGACCGGGGCGCTCAGCAGGATGGGCGGCTGAGGTTCGCCATTTAGGTCGTAGTTGCGCCCTTCCCTCCAGCGACCTAATATCAGGGAGTCTTCATTCAATAAACGCCCTGTCGACTGAGTCCCTTCCGCATGAAACACCGGGCTGTCCCCGTGAAAGCCAACCCCCTCACCGCACTAAACCGTTTTGCCGGCGGCGGCGTGGCGGTGCTTGGCGAGGACTTCACCGATCGCGAAACCGAGCGCGCCGAAATCGCGCGAAGCCTGCGCACGCCGCGCGGTCATATCGTGGTCGCGGGGCTCCGACGCATGGGCAAAACCTCTATCCTCCTCGCGGTCCGGGATGAGCTGGTTAAGGCCGGCAATCCGGTGCTGTACGTCGATCTCTGGACGGCGTCCACCATCGAAGACATGACCACCCGGCTCGCTGCCGCCGCCGCGGCCGCGCTCGGACGGCGCTGGCAAGACACCGTCGCGCGGTTAGGTCGAACGCTCAAGCTCGGTTTTGAAGTCTCGGAATCCTCCAGCGGGTTGATGATTCCGGTTCCCAAGCTCGAGTTCCGCGACGCGCCCGTCAGCACGCAACGGCAGCGACTGGTTGACACGCTCGATCTGCTCGAACAGCTCGCCACCAGGCAGAAGGCGCACTTGAGCGTCATCATCGATGAGTTTCAGGAGATAGAACGACTCGGCAGCGAAGGACAGGGCGAAAAGCGCGTCAGCGCCATGCGCCAGGTGCGCGCGGCCATTCAACATCATCGTCGCGTCACCTACGTGTTTGCCGGCTCTGATCGCCGTCTCATTCAGCAGATGCACGCCGAAGATGGCGGCGCGTTGCACAATCTGGGACGAAAATACGATATTGGCCCCATCGAATCGAATCACTTCGCGAAGTGGATCGAACGACGGTTTCGCATCATGGGGATCGATGGCAGCGGAGCGGGACATCGCATCATCGATGTCGCCGGTCCCCGCACCCGGGATGTGCGCACGCTGGCCGAGTCGATCGCCGAGTTGGCTCGCGAACGGGCAGTGGTGACGGAGGCGCTCATCCACGATGGCGTGCGGGCAATCGTGAGACAACGTCGTCCCAGTTACGAGGCCGATTGGAAATCGCTCACCCGCCTCCAGCAGAATGTGCTGCGCGCGGTTGCCGCCGAAGGAACCGGATTGACGAAACGGGACACACGCGACAAGTACGGGCTTGGCGAGGCAAGTGGAATCTCCAAAACCATCGACGCACTCACCGAGCGCGCCGTGCTGTTGCGCGACAACGTGCTTGTGATTTTCGATGACCCCTTCTATCGCGCCTGGGTCATTGACGCGGCGCTGCCGGATGTTGGTGTCCGACTGCCCATCACGTTCCTGCCACAGCGCGCCAGCCGCAAGAACGCGTAAACGCCAGCTATGGCGTTCGCACCACGCGCAGCGTCTGCCGCAATATCGTCGTCGCGTCTACGGGCGTTTCCATCTGCAATAATCGCCGCGTGGTCGCGCCAATCCACACGGTAACTTCGCGCTGTCCGCCCAACAGGAACAGCACCACATGCGCGCGCTCACCCAGCATCGTGGTGGCCCCAATCACGCGCACGCGATACAAATGCAGTCCAGTCTCCAAATCGTACACAGGAAACGTCGCCACGTAGCCTGAGTCCAGCGGCATCGAGCGCACCACCAGATCCCAATTCCCGGAATCGAACGCTGGCGCGCCAATCGTTGTATCGATCGCTGCGCCCATCGCGTCCGGCGGTCCGATACTGCCACGCACGCGCGTTCCGCTGAAGTCCAACTGCAGGTGACGCTGCGGCTGCCATGAGCGATGCTGACGCGGCGCCATCGTGCGTGCATCCGACAACGTCGAATCAATGAGTCGGGCACCACCGCGTTGCACAATCAATACGCGCCGCAGCAACAGCGTTGCACCGACCTCACGCGTCACCATGTCGGTAATGGTACCCACCGGTATCTCATCGCCATCGCGAAATCCGGTCAGCGCATACGTCAGTGTGTCCGCGCGGATTTCAGCCACGCGAAGACTGGTATCGCCCGGGACTACTCGGCGTGGCGTCGGTAACGGTGGCTGCGCATGCGCCACGGCAACGCTGGCGAACAGCGAACCGATAACCAGCGTGGTGCGCGAAACACGCGACATGATCGTCTCGAAACGAGAGAAATGCGTGACTGGCCGTATCGGCCGTCGCCCGTAAGCAAGTACACCACACGCGCCCAGAACAGCCGTCTGGCGCCATGCAACCATTTGGGCGCAGGATTCACGTGGTTCGTCGGTTTTCCGGTGCCGCTGGTACACAGCAAGCCGAAGTGTGAACCACCTGAGCCATTTGGATTTCAAGTCGCAGGCGGCACTGGCACAGTTGGCGCACTTGGAATATTCTGAATGAGGTGTTCGACGTGGTGTCGCCTCGGCAACCGTTCGCTTTGCACGACGCCCATTGAGGGTTCGGAGTGTCACCGTGGACAATCGAGAATCGCGAATCGCGGATGCGCGGATTACGGCGACTGGCTGGCGGCTGGTGGGCACGGCCGCGTCACTGCTCAGTGAGCACGAACCGCTCGATGTCGGTGCGGATGACGATTGCGTGTTCGCTGCCCGCTTCCGTGTTCGGCCATGGCTCGGCCGCGAACGACCGCTCGGCAAAACACTACACGTCCTTGGAAACGCCATTGCCCGAGAATGGCCCGACATGCCACCGCTCACTGCCAACCAGTCGTTCGCACGACCGGCGTCGCGGTTTCAGGGCGTGCATTGGGCCACCGATGGCGAGCGTGGCGCGTGGATCGGCGAGTTGCACTGGCGATATTCACACCCGGTGATTCGCGGAGTCGCCTGTCAATTGCACGCCGTCCTCCATGAGCAGGAAGACGTGCTCACTCTCACCGTGCGCGTGTTCATCCCGGGCGGTATCCAGGCCGTGCGCGGTCTCGCCGGCGTAGGCCAGGCGCGTCCCCCGTTCATTTCAGCCCTCAATCGTGACCTCCGACTCACTCACGACTGGGGCGAAACCGCCCCTGTGCTGGTTTCGGCCGACACGATGAGCGCGCTGGTTCGGGATACCCTGTTGTCCGAGTCTCGGGATTTCCCCGTCGCTGTCGTGTCACCGTTGGACGATGGAACGTATGTGCTGCCACCAGACGAGATCGCCGACGAGCTGCTGGGACTGTGTCGGTTGTACGTGATTGATCGCCATCCGACCACTTTTTCGCTCACCGATTTGCTGGGTGACAAACGCCTCTCCTGCTTTTGGGGCGCGCTGCGTGTCTACATGCCCGCCTTCACCTGTGCCTCCTCGCCCGAGGAACATCCGCTTCTCCTCAGGGATTGGCTGGAAGATCCGGTATTGCGTGCTGAGCTGGTGGGCCGATTGTCTGTGACGATGAAGGCTCGGGTGCCTGTCCCCCACACTATCTCGGCGCGCCGCGAACGAGCTGGCAGGAGCGCAAAACGCGAAAGTCCAAAGGACCCAACACGACGCGCGACATCTGCGCCAGGCTCTGCAGCCGCGACAGCAGACAGCGAGGGATTTGACGCGCAGTCCGAATTGCAGCCGTTAGCGGTGACAACACATCACGATGTTCGCCTTGCGGCGCCACTTGGCGCATTGACCAACGAAATTCGAACGCTTACGTCGGCCATTCAGCAGTTGGCCGCCGCGAACCGGGAACTTCAGGGAGAAGTTGCACGACTGCGAACCGCCGCCGCCGTTCGCGCGGTCGGTGCAAACTCCGTCGAGCGCCGACTGGATCGGATCGACAGTCGCCTCGGCGAGCTGCTCGCCGCGACCGATCGACTTCCCGAACGCGCCCCCGTCGACGACGCGATCGAGTCTCCGCTGCTCTCGGCACTGTCTGAATCCGCAAGTGATGACCGCGACGCGCCTTCACTTCAACAGGTGGTTCGTCTCTCGGCCAGTGCGCATGCCGATGCGCTGCTCTTTCTTGAGAGCGCCGAGCGTTCCGCAATGGACAGTCCGTTCGAAGACGTCGACCGCGTTGCCGCGCTGCTTGATGCAATGGCCGAGGTGGCGCGTCGCCGTCAGCGTGGTGGATTGGGCATGTCAGTGCGCGATGCGTTTCGCGAGTATGGCATCGACTATCGCGGGGCGGTGGCGCCATCGACCTCTGAACGACAGCGATCACAGTATCAGCTGGTTGGCGCCGACGGGTCGACGTACGAGTGCCTCGAACACCTCGTGATCGGATCCACGTACGATCCGCGGTACTGCCTGCGGATTTACTTTACGTCGCGCGCACCACTGGAATCACGGTTCGTGATCGGACATGTCGGTCGGCACTTCGATGTGAAATCGACCAGCTGACTCCGATTGCCCTCGCCCACCTTTACCGATTACCACGCCGCCTACTGGGCTGCCTGCCTCACGGCGACCGAGTCTACCGGGACCGTCGCCGACCTGACCCGCTCGCTCGCCAACGCGCGCGTCGACCTCACTGGGGATTCTTGGCCCTCCAAGCACGACCGACCAGTCGATTGTGGCCAGCCTTTCCACGGTGCGCGAAGCCGTCGTTCAGCGCGTGCTCAACGACGTCGAGCTTCGAAACAACAGCTGGTACGACGAGGAAGTCGTCAAACTGGAAGGCTGGGCCGACGACCTCCGGCTTTCGTTGGAGCGGGAACTGAAGGAGTTTGATCGTCAAATCGCTGACGCGAGGCGCGAGGCGCGTGTTGCCGACACGTTGGCCGCGAAGCTCGAAGCGCAGCGCGCTCTCAAGGCGCTGGAGCAGCGACGCACTTCGGCTCGTCGCTCGCTTTTCGAGGCTCAGGATCGGATTGCCGAACGGCGGGACGACCTCATCGGCGCCGTGGAACGACAGCTGACGGTGCAACCCTTCTGGAGCCAGCGGTTTGTGGTCGCCTGGCAGTTGGTGTGACGTTGGCGGCTATCGCCGCCATGCGCCGTTCTTGCGATAGGCGCACAGTATCGGTATATTTACCGATATACGCCATATATCGACGAAACAGTCCACCTCATCGATAAGCCGTCCGCCACCAGTTTCGACAAAGACACCATGCCACCTCCGCTCCCTAACATCTGGAATATCTTCAACTTACACGGATCTCCCTACTGGCAGGACCCGCTCGGTGACGGCAACGGTACCCATCCAATGCACTTGTTCGTTGGACGTCAGCAGGAACTGACGCAGCTGCTGCAGGGGCTCTTTGGAGCCGGCGCGAGTTCCTCTCGACGCGCGATTGGCGGCCGACCAGGGATCGGCAAAACGACACTCGTCAAGCAGTTCATGGCTCGTGCGCTGGCCAGCGGCTACCTCACAACCGACAGCGTGGTGCCGATCTTCGCCGACGACACCAACGAGGCCCTATTCGGACGCGTGTTAGGCGCCGTGTATGACATCCTGCTGGCTAACCGTCCGCACACCTTCCAACACTCCGCAATGCAAGCGGCGCAGGTACTCGTTCGCGCCTCACGAGAGCACGTGCGTGGCGGTGGGGTTACGGCGCTAAGAATCGGGGCCAGTGTGAGTCAAAGCGTCGTCGCCAATGCTCCGCGAGATATGCTACTCGACGGTCCGCGCGTTCTGCGTGAGCTGATGACCTTGGTGCAGGGCAGCGATGCGCAGGGTGTGCTGGTTCACATCAACAATCTCGAGAATCTGAGCGACACCGCCATCCAGCAGGCAGGCGTGATACTGAGAGATCTGCGCGACCCCATGCTCATGCACAACGGACTGCATGTCATTGTCGTCGGCACCATGGAGGCTGTACGGGCGGCCGTGATATCGTCACCGCAAGTGCGCACCGTGTTCAGCGTGCTGCCGGTGGAACCACTCCCTCTCACTGACGTGCACCGACTGCTCGCGGAGCGCTACAAATTCATGCGCCTCGACGTGCATCGTCCAGCCATCCATCCGGTGGAGCCAGCAGTGCACGCAAGGCTGTACGAACTCTTCCGCGGCGATGTACGCGGCATTCTGCAGGCGCTGGACGACGGCGTGACTCCGAATATCGGCTTGGCACCCGCCATTGATACGCAAGGCGGGCTAGCCGCATCGGCCAGCCGACCGTTTACCTTCGACGAGTTACGCCCCGCCCTTCAGCGGCGGTACATCGATCAGATGGGCACCGAACGGGAGACGGCACATGTGAACCGCCTGGCCGCCTGGGGCACCAATGATCCCGCGCGGTCGCATTCACAGAAATCACTTGGGCAGCTTTGGAAAGTGCGACAGTCCACCGTATCGGAGACACTCGCTTTCCTCGTGCGCCAGGGCTACACCATGCTACTACCACGACAAGGGTACGGAGCCACTGAGTACACGCTCACCGGTCGCAGTCGTTTGATGTTTGGCTAGCACGGCAGTCAACGCGGAACCAATTGTCAGACCCTTACCGGATACTTTACGGACGACGCGTTCGCAGAAACTGGAACTCATGTGGGTTGGCAAGGACGAACGTCCGCGCCTTGAACCGCGCATTCTGATTGAAGATCCGGCGTTGTTCGTATCATGCGGCGTCGCGCGTGAGTGCGAATGACCGGTTCGACAACCTGTTGATTCAGGGGGATAACCTGCTCGCGCTCAAGGCACTGGAGCAGGCGTATGCAGGCAAAGTGAAGTGTGTTTACATCGATCCACCGTTCAACACCGGGCAGGCGTTCGCCGAAACGCCGCTTCCGCCGAGCGCCATGAGCGCGGCGATGACCGTCTCGAACCGCCCTGCGCTGCATCGTCGAAGACGCCGGGCGGCGTCTCCAGTGGACCATCGACGAGTAGTAGAAGTCGCCTCTGCGCGAACAGGTGTCCTTGTGTCGACAGGCTTCTACGCGCCTCAAGTGCGGTGACAGCCTCATGAACAGCGCGCATAGCGGCGAGAATCCTCGCATTCAGCTCCGGCGTATCCACCGATGGAATCAACCCAGTCTTGTGGACGCGACCGCGCAGCTCCACGCCACTTTCCATTCGATTGCTGGCGGGAACTTGCACGCCGAACTCTCGCAGCATCAACATCGCGCGCGTGCCTTGAATATGCAGAACTGTCGGCGAGATCGTACCGAGTGGTCGCGTTTCCAGGGCGCTTGTTTCGCCGCTCGGCGTGAGCATAGATGGTGGTGATGCTCCGCCGAGGAATGGAATCGTGCCAGAGTCGCGCGTTCTCGCGAGTTGTTCGCCATTCAATTCGATGCGCTGTCTGTCCGTGTCCGAGAGGAATATCGCTTTAAAGGTTTGGACCCTCGGTCGAAAACTGTGCTGCTTCATCTGGAAATGGACAATCGCTCCTGTGGTTTAAGCCACTGAGAGGAATCCAGTGAAGAAGACCAGGAAGCATCTCACCCGCATCTTGGGTATGACCCACCTCAAGACGTCGCCCTACGTCGATCTTGCTTTTCCACTGAAATCGCATAAGTATGTACTACCTACGATCTTACCGATCTCGCTCACCAGGCCTGTTCGGCAAGAACTCGGCGAGCGCCGCAGAGCGGCTCATTGAGCGCGGTATTGAAAACGCGCTCAAGAACGGGACAATACAGCGTCGACATGCAAGCGACCCCCGCTGAGGCGACGCCCTTGAAGGGGCCTTGGTCGCTTTCCACATGGGAGACTTAGATGTCGCTATCGGTTCTCGACCACCCTTTCGACGCTACCGACGACGTGTCAAACATCAGCCTCCTGTCAGAAAAAGCGCTCTTGGTGCATGAGCGTCTTATCGTTGCCCTTGATGTTTCGAGCGAACGAGAAGCCAAAGAAATCGTGACCGAGCTTGGCGCCAGCGTTGAGTTTTACAAGCTTGGACTCCAGATGCTCATGGGTGGCAGTTACTTCGAAACAGTGCGCTGGCTGCGTGAGCAAGGGAAACAGGTATTTGCGGACATTAAGTTCTTCGATGTTCCGCGTACCGTTGCTTCTGCGGTTGAACAACTGCAGGGCAAAGGCGTCAAGTTTGCTACGGTTCATGGCAACGACGAGATTCTCCGTGCCGCGTGTGCGGTTAAGCACGACACAAAGATTCTTGCGGTCACCGTGCTGACGAGTCTTGATGAGCAAGATATGATCTCGCTCGGATTCGATACGGACATTCCCAAGTTGGTATTGTCTCGCGCCAGGCGTGCGCTGGATCTCGGCTGTGACGGCGTGATTTCATCTGGTATGGAGTCCCGCCAACTTAGGCAGAGTCTCGGTCAGAACTTTCTCATCGTCGTACCCGGTATTCGACCAGGAAAGAACACAGGCGTAGACGACCAAAAGCGGACTGTAGACATCGAGGAAGCGTTTACAAACGGTGCTGATTATGTCGTGGTCGGAAGGCCCATACTTGACGCGCCGGATCGCCTTTCAGCAGCCGATGCCATGCAAAAGCGAATTCGGACCCTCTTCGCGACGCCGCAGTAAATCGCACCTATCCGCATTGGCGTGCAAGTCCAGTTGCGCCAACACCTGATTGGTGAAGCTGGCGCTCATCACGAAGCTCGGACAACCCGTCGCGCAACCCAAGTTGCACCAACGTGCTGGTCTATGCGCCTGATGCCGCCGCTGGCGAGCGACATCGTACTGCACGACGCTGGATCGAAGCACTATGGAGAAGTCACCGCGACAAATGTCGCCGCCAAATATCGGCTAAGCGCGGCAGTGCATTTCATTCATGCGGCTTCGTCGGCTCTTTTGTTCGATCGATGTTGTCGTAGGACCATTTCAATGTAGCTGCTCAGTCGGTTGGGGCCATGCTTCGCTCCCGCCACTACACTCTGGCGCCCGCTTTCTCCCCGCGCGCCTCGAGCAGAAATAGCCACTTTGCAATCTCGGCCGTCTCTTTCAGATTGCCCGCGCGTAGTCGCTCATGCAGTTCGGTTGAGGTCATCTCAAATCGAACTTCAAACTCGCGAATACGTGCGTCGAGGCGCGAGGTCTGGCCATTCCGCGGCAGGATCGCACCCTTGACCAGCGCGCTCAGGGTCTCTTCACGCTCCCGAGGAGACATCTCCGACAACGCCTTCAACTTGATCTCCAGTTGCGCCATACGTCGGTTCCTCCGCCGCAGCCACTGGTTCGAAACGCGCCTTCCAGACCTTTGCACACGATGCTGTCTGAGTCTTGTAACCGCTGAAGCTACGGCGGTTCCCAGAGCGAGGCAATCATCGTTTTTCCGCACGGCGGCGAGGCGCCGCCCTATCACGGCACCCCGTCTCCCGTCTCCCGTCTCCCGTCTGCTCCTAATACCTGTAGTGATCCGACTTGAACGGCCCGTTCTTCTCCACGCCCAGATACGCCGCCTGCTCCGTTGTCAGCACCGTCAGCTTCACGCCCAACTTGTCCAGGTGCAGTCGCGCCACCTTCTCATCCAGATGCTTGGGCAATGTAAACACCTTCTTCTCATACTTGTCGGCATTCGCGTGCAAGTCCAGCTGCGCCAGCACCTGATTCGTGAAGCTCGCGCTCATCACAAAACTCGGATGACCCGTCGCGCAACCCAGGTTCATCAGGCGCCCTTCCGCCAGAATCAGAATAGAGCGCCCGTTCGGTAGCACGAACTCGTCGTACTGCGGCTTGATGTTGATGCGTTTCATCCCTTCCACCTTCTTGAGACCGGCCATGTCGATCTCGTTGTCGAAGTGGCCAATGTTCGCCACAATCGCCTTGTCCTTCATGCGACTCATGTGCTCCACTGCAATGACATTCTTGTTGCCCGTGGCCGAAATGAAGATGTCGGCGGTGTCAACGATGTCTTCCAGCGTCGTTACCTGATAGCCCTCCAACGCTGCCTGCAACGCGCAGATAGGATCAATCTCCGTAATCACCACGCGTGCGCCCTGTCCCTTCAGCGCCTGCGCGCAGCCCTTGCCCACATCGCCGTAGCCCATCACCACGGCAATCTTGCCAGCCAGCATCACGTCGGTTGCACGATTCAGTCCGTCCACAATGGAATGGCGACAGCCGTACAGGTTGTCGAAC
>JANOKE010000534.1:0-1878 GCA_031419135.1 Gemmatimonadaceae bacterium | reverse complement strand
CTCGCGCGGCGTCAAATCCGTCAGGCGATCGAACAGTGACGGACGAACTGCGCGATCAAGTTCGGTGCGAGCCATGTGGAGCGTCCGTTACTTCGTTTGAAGCGCGATGGCCTGCAGCGGATCGAGTCGACACACCCGCAGATACAGGTCGTAGCGCTGCGCGGCTTCCTCGCCACTGCGGTCGAACACCCGGCACATCAGCGCCATCGGCTGTGCGACGATAGGCCCCGACTCCCACTGATCCAGCGACTTTTCGTCGATCGTCTCAATGAGTCGTTGCAGGATTGGCGTGGCCACGGCGTCCAGCCCTGCCTCGACCATCACGTACGCGATTTGCGTCTGGCGCACGAATCGCCCGCGCGGTGACTGCTCGCGGGCCAACTCGGCCATCAGCAGTTCTATCGCGCGATTCGGGCGACCGGCCGACAGCTCACTGCGCGCAAGGTCGAACGTGTCGCGACCGCGCGCCACGACCGGCTTCCGGGTCGCGCGCGTGCGGGTGAATCCACCCTGATGGGCCGATGAGGCGTCGTCTTCGAGGGCTTCCGCCAGCACCTCACTTCCGTCAGAGACGTCCGTGTCCGGCGTCTCGTCGGACGCACCCGCCACGTCGGCCGCTGCCCCTGCATCGGGCGCCGCCAAGCCCTCGCTGTCCAGCCAGGCGCGTGTTTCTTCGTTTGCCGTGGGTGTGTCGTCCATAAGCGTCATCCGGGTAAGCTGCGGCAATGCGCGCAGCAACGCGCGCAATTCACTGCGAATGGCCGCGGCAATGGCGTCGTGACTGGAGCCGAGTTGCGCGCAGGCAGTCAGCGCATAACGTTGGAGATCCAGCCATCCGCGCCCCGGTGCCGTGGCCATGAGATTTTCCGAATGCTCAAGCAGATCTGCCCACTTTCCGTCGAGCAGCAAGGTCTTGATCTTGGCGCGCGTTGCCGTGGGAGGTGCCTCGAGGAGCTTGGGCTCGAGATCGGGCGCATTGATGCGCAATTCCCCCCATCGAAAGCCGCGCACCATGAGGTACGGCGCCGGGCTCGCGGCGTCGTTCTGCCGAACCCAACGCGCGATCACGCCAATGCGTCTCGCGGCATCGGCGCGATTGGTCGGCTCGGCCGTCATGGTGGAATCGTCGTCACCGGCTGCGCCGGCGTCGCCTTCGACGCTCTCTTCGACGATCGGATCCGGATCCAACTCCAGCAGGCGCGCCACCTGTCCGGCGATAAACCGGCGCACCTCATCAAGCGCGCTGCGCAACGCATTGAACGCCGGCGCTTCGCGGCCAAAGCGCTCATCGGAAACTTTCTCAAGCGCAGCCAGCGAGGCAATTGACAAATCGACATCGGCCAGAATCGCGCGTGCGCTGACCTTGTTCAACACATCGATGGCGGCATCAATCGCTTCGGGCGTGCGCTTCCCTTGCTCAATCATCTGGGCGCGCAGATCACGCTTGGCACGGTCGCCTTCCGACTCTGCTTCAGTCGGGATGGACCGCGATTCAACATACTGCACCAAGGTGAACCCGGTGGCACCCAACACGGTCATCCTCGCCGGAACGACCAGTTTGTTGCCGATGAACGCGACCGGCCCACTGCGCAACTCGAGATCGTCATCCTCGGGCAACGGATGCACGGTGTCCCAAAACAGTTGGAGCATGCCGGTCAACACATCCAGACCGGTGGCCATCCCGCCAAAGCCGTTCTTTTGCAGCAGCGCTTCGGTCAGCCACACCTGCAGTTGCAGGTCTTTGGTTTCCTTGGTGAGCAGTTCCGTGCATTTAGCGACGACGGTTGGCCAATCGGCCAGCTTTCTCGGGCCATCTTCGGGCCGCCGCGGAATGTCAGGATCTTCGCGGCGCGCCTCCTTGATGGCGTCGACGCGCGA
>JANOKE010000533.1:0-3958 GCA_031419135.1 Gemmatimonadaceae bacterium | reverse complement strand
GCGCGCCCGGTTTTTCGATCGAGCAACACATTCTCCGCTTTCACGTCGCGATGCACAACGCCATGCGCATGCGCAAAACCCAATGCTGCCGCCAACTGATCCAGCAATGCCGGCAGCTCCGACGCAGGAACGGGGCCCTGTCGGCTGATCCGTTCAGCCAGCGACTCGCCGTCCACGAAGCCCATGGAGAAATACACGACCCCATCACGCTCGGCGGCCGAATAAATGGGCACGATATTCGGATGTGACAACGCCGCCGCCGTACGTGCTTCGCGCAGAAAACGGCTGCGTATCTGCGGGTCGGCTGCCAGATGCGGTGGCAATGTCTTGATGGCCACTTCGCGCTGCAACTGCTCGTCAAATGCGCAGTACACGATGCCC
The DNA here is from genome assembly GCA_031419135.1 of Gemmatimonadaceae bacterium. GTDB lineage: Bacteria > Gemmatimonadota > Gemmatimonadetes > Gemmatimonadales > Gemmatimonadaceae > Gemmatimonas. Next base: position 3,577 of record JANOKE010000533.1, on the reverse strand, counting down.
ATACCGCCGCGACCGATCTCGCGATCGAGGCGAAATTGTCCCTCGATGGCGTGACGGAGAGCGTCGGCGGTTTGGTTGTCGGGGCCCGTCACCAAAGTTTGCGTGGCTGGTTGGTGAATTGTCTGGACTGCACTCGGACAAACCTACTCCCGTGCGGCTCGCCGCTGCCGCCCGCGAGGGAGCAATGAGAGGAGTGAGGGGGATAGGGGCGAGGGCAGAGGGGTGAGCACCTGTGCGGCAATCAATGAATCTGCGTTGCGATAGAATAGCTCCCCGCCGCCCGGGGCCCAGCGCGGCTCCCTCCCCTCTGCAGGCGACCCTTGCCACCGCCCCGCCGCCTTCCGGAAACGGGCGCACGTACACCTCGTCCCGCCCAGACTCGTTCGAGACGTACGCTACCCACCGCCCGTCCGGTGAGAGCGGCGGTGCCCCGCCAGACGGGGACGAGGCTCGGCGCGCTTTCGGAGCGGGCGAATCGGGGGCACGATATTGTATTTTGACTTTCCGCGGATGCGGCACAAGCTTGTTGAAGACTTCAACAACGCGGACCCGGCGATGGCGACGATCAACTTCAGTGTTCCCGAGGATGTGAAGCGGGCGTTTAACGAGGCGTTCGAGGGGCAGAACAAGAGCGCCGTGCTCACACAGATGATGCGCGACGCCATCGAACAAGCGCGCGAGCAACGACGCCGCGAAGCGGCGGCGGCACGTATCCTGGCCCGTCGCCGACACGCGCCAGAACGAAGTGCCACGCGACTCACAGCGGCCCGAATTCGCGGTCGCTCGTGAAGCTGGTCGTCAATGCCAGCGTCGCTGTTCGACACGCGCTATCATGCGGTGGCGCTCGAAACGAAAGGCGCAGTGCTCGTCACCGCTGACGTAGCGATCCCTCCGGTTCATCAACGCGATAAAGATTCCGCTGTCAATGAACACCGAGGTGCTCACGGCGCGAGGATCGACGAGCCGTCTTCGCTCCAGGTAAGTGAATTTTCAGCACTGGGCCAGTTCACGACCTGACGCGGCGCCCCGCCGGCCACATCGACCACCCAGATGTCCTCGCTCCCACCGCGATTGGACATATACGCGAACTTCGATCCATCGGGAGATGAAGACCGCTGATGGTAGCATCACCGGTCACCGGCCGCGCTCCTCGGTTCGTAGCTCGTGACACCATCGGGCAGTTGGAGCGCCCTACAGCTCCACCAGCGGAACACCCAGCTCGCGCGCGACGGCGGCCATGCGACCATCATATGTGGCGAGACGGACCGGCTGCCCTTGCGCCTGCAGGAAGTGCAGGGTGGCCAGATGCAGCGCATCGAGCGTGCGAATAGGCGAGGGGAACGGCTCCATCGCTCGGCCGAGCACGGCCACTGACATGTCCGCCAGCGCGACCCGGTCGAGGAGCGCCCGAGCCGCTGCCGCGTGCGATCGTCCCAGCCCCCGCGCGTGGATCCGGGTGAACAGCTCGTACTCGAGCAGACGACTGCTCACCAGTAGCTCATCCCATAACGCGGCCGGCGGAGCCACATCTTCGCCCAGCAGATGCGCGAGCGCGACCGATGTGTCGAGGTAGATCACCGATCGCCGCGGTCTGCGTCGAGCTCCCGCAGGATGGTGGCCGTGGGCGCCACGGGGACACGCGGCGGTGGCCCTTCGCGCACCATGACGGGCGGCGTCAGGAGGCCGCGCCGCACCAGATCCGCCAAGAGCGCGTCGGCCGCGTAGGGCGCACGTTCCATGGGAGGGCGCAGCTCTGCAACTACGCGATCGCGATCGGTGACGAGCACCACCTCGCCCGCCTCCGCCATCCGCACGTACTCGCTGAGCTTGTTCTTGAGGACCTTGAGGCCGACGCTGCGCATGTCGTAAGGTAGCTACTGGAAGCTACCTGTCAATTCCAAGCGACGCCGCTATTTCGTACCCGGCTTCGTTGTCGAAGACTGCCAGTTCGTGATCACCATCGGCTGACTCGCGCCACTCGGCCGCAGCAAGAGCCCAGATTGCGACATTCGACCCATTCTTGAGCACATCGGTCACGAGCGATGGGCCCAGTGTTCCGACCGATGTGTCACCTTGGGCCACCCTGGCCAAGGACAAGCCGTTCTCACCGTTGGACATCACCACCGTGTCGCGCGACCACGGCGCACTGCAGCGCGGTGCCCGCGGGGCCGGGGCGTTGCCACCCCCACACGGCGAGCGCGCTGGTCACGACGGCGACTGCGGCCGTGGCCACGAACCAGGGTGTGCCAACACCGCGCGTGTGTCCGAATGCGCTGGTGAGCTGCGCCGTCCCGCGCGTGGTGAACGCTTGATTCGCCAGCGCCTCTGAAAACTTGGCAGCGCTTGCGAAGCGATCGGCCGGCACTTTCTGCAGCGCCATGTCGAGCGCGGCGGCCACGTTCGTCGGCACCGACTTGCGCAGCTGCGTCACGATCTGCGCCGGCTCGGCGATGATCTTCATGATGATCGCCTGCGCCGAGCCGCCACTGTGCGGCGGTTCACCGGCAAGCATCTCGTAGAGCACGCTGGCCAGCGAGTAGACATCACTGCGCGGCGTGATCTCCTTTTCGGCGGTGGCCTGCTCGGGACTCATGTAGTGCGGCGTGCCGAGGCTCAATCCCGTCTCGGTCATGCGCCCACCCGCCGCCGCGCTCACGGCCAGCGCGATGCCAAAGTCCATCACCATCGCGCGGCCATCGTGCAGGAGAATGTTCTCCGGCTTGATGTCGCGGTGAATGATGCCGCGCCGATGCGCGTAATCGAGCGCGTCGGCGACTTCTCGCGTGATGCGCACGGCTTCATCGATGCCAAACTGCGTTTCGCGCGTGAGCTTCTCGCGAATCGTTTCGCCTTCGATGTAGGGCATCACGTAGTACAGGAACCCGTCCGCTTCGCCCGAATCAAACAACGGCAGAATATGCGGATGACTCATGGCGGCGGTGGTCTTGATCTCCACCACAAAGCGCTCGGCGCCGAGCACGGCGGCGAGTTCGGGCTTGAGCACTTTGATCGCGACCTTGCGATCGTGCTTCTCGTCGAAAGCGAGATAGACCGTGGCCATGCCACCGGCGCCGAGTTCACGCTCGAGGCGGTAGCGGCCGTCGAGGGCGGTGTTGAGGCGATCGGTTTGCGTGGCGCTCATGGGGGCGTGCTCCCTTTTCGTAGCAGCCCCGGCATTTGCGGCCAGTTGACCACCATCTTGATGTCACCGGAGGCTTTGCCTGCGACCATCAGGAATTCACGGCCGCTCGGAAACACGCTCCAGTTCGTCTGCGCGAGGCCAAGCATGTAGCGGTCGACAAAGAGCGTGTCCCATCGGGCGACGCGCAGCGGGGCCCCGGTGAGCCGGGCTGCCATGATCCGCCGCTCCGCACTCCGATAGAAGAGCGTCCCGCCTTGCGGTGACCAGAGCGGCTCCGTGCCTCCCGTGATGGAGATCTGCACGCGCGGCCCGGGGCCTGGGAGCGGTTGCACAAAAATCTCATACCGACCGAATTCGTTCGACGCGTAGGCGAGCCATCGCCCATCGGGAGAAATGGCCGGGCTGACCTCGGCCGCCAGCGTCGCGACCAGCGCC
>JANOKE010000532.1:0-1916 GCA_031419135.1 Gemmatimonadaceae bacterium | reverse complement strand
CCCACAGGAGGTCCCCATGTTTGGTTCGTTCCGCACGCGTGCGTTCACTTTAGCCACAGTTCCGTTTGTCTTCGCGCTGTTCACGCCGGCGCGAGCAAACGCGCAGGCCGTTCCGTCCCCAGTGTCGAACCGACTTACGATCGCCGATTACTTCGACTGGGAAGACGTCTCCAATCCCGCGCTGTCACCCGACGGCAAACAGGTGCTCTACACGCGCACGTGGATTGACAAACTGAATGACAAGCGCGAGTCGTCGGTGTGGTTGATGAACGCCGATGGCACGAAGAATCGTTTTCTGGTGAAGGGCGCCGATGCGAAGTGGGCGCCCGACGGATCCCGTATCGCGTTTGTCGCGCCGGGCGAACCTGGTGGCTCCCAACTGTGGGTGCGGTACATGGACGCCGAAGGCGCCACCACGCAGATCACGCGCCTTACCGAGTCTCCCGCCGATATCGAATGGGCACCGGATGGCCAAACGATTGCGTTCGGCATGCTCGTGCGCGGCACCGATAATTGGAGTATTGCCATGCCGACGGCACCGCGGGGCGCGAAGTGGACCGAGCCACCGCGTGTGGTCACGAAAGTGCGCTACCGCGCCGACCGTCAGGGTTTTCTGGAGGACGGTTTGCGCCAGCTCTTTACCGTGCCAGCCGACGGCGGCACACCGCGTCAGGTCACGTCGGGTGAATGGGCAGCAAACGGCACCACGTGGATGCCCGATGGCAAGAGTTTTGTGTTCACGTCGCTGCGCATCAAGGAATCGGAGTATGCGTGGCGCGAGTCGGAGATTTACCGGGTGGATGCGGCCAGCGGCGCCGTGGTGCAACTCACCAGGCGCAACGGACCGGACAACAACCCGGTGCCATCACCCGACGGCAAGCTCATTGCCTACACGGGGTACGACAGCACCGGTGCTACGTGGAAGGATGCCATCCTGTACGTGATGGACGCCGACGGCCGCAATCCGCGCGCGCTCACCGAGAAACTTGATCGCGCACCCAGCGGCATGATCTGGGCAATCGATGGCAGCGGTATCTACTTCAATGTCGAGAATGCGGGTTCACGCAACTTGTATTTCTCGTCGGTGAAGGGCGATGTGCGGGCCGTGACCACCGGAACCCATGTGCTCACCACCAGCGACATCAACCGCAACTTCATGGCGGTGGGCGTGTCGTCCAGTTCGCAAAAACCCAACGATATCGTGACGTTTGATGTGCGCACACCGGCCATCAAGCAACTCACCGACGTGAACGGCGACGTGCTGACAGGCAAGGCACTCGCCACCACCGAAGAGATCTGGTACACGTCGGTTGATGGCTTCAAGATCCAGGGATGGATCGTGAAGCCGGCCGATTTTGATCCCAAAAAGAAGTATCCGTTGATGCTCGAGATTCATGGTGGTCCACACTCGATGTACAACGTGGGCTTCAACTTCTCGCGTCAGGATCATGTCGCCAACGGCTACGTGATGCTGTACACGAACCCGCGCGGTTCCACCGGATATGGATCGGCGTTCGGGAACGCCATCAAAAACGCCTATCCCGGCAAGGACTACAACGATCTCATGGCCGGTGTTGATTCCGTGGTCAACCGGGGATACGTGGACACGAATCGGTTGTATGTGTACGGCTGCTCCGGTGGCGGCGTGCTCACCGCGTGGACCGTGGGGCACACCGATCGCTTTGCGGCGGCGGCGGCGCTCTGTCCGGTGATCGACTGGGTGAGTTTTGTCGGCACCACCGATGGAGCGAGCTGGTATTACAATTTCGCCAAGTTCCCGTGGGACGATCCGAGCGAGCATCTCAGGCGGTCGCCGCTGATGTACGTTGGCAACGTGAAGACGCCCACGATGCTGATGACCGGCGTGAACGATCTGCGCACGCCCATCGGTCAGACCGAGGAGTTTTACGAAGCGC
>JANOKE010000531.1:0-1090 GCA_031419135.1 Gemmatimonadaceae bacterium | reverse complement strand
GGCCATGGACATTCGCGTCTTCGCTTCCGATGGCAAGTTCGTGAAGACGATCGGTCGGCTCGGCTCGGGACCCGGGAAGCTGCGCGACGCGGAGGGCATCGCGTTCGCGCGCGACGGCATGCTGTGGATGCGTGATGCCGCGAATGCACGGCTCACGGTCTTTGACGCCGAGGGGGTATACCGGCACGGCTGGACCATGACGTTCTGCTCGTCACAAGGCCCATGGAATCCGCAGATGGATCGCCGCGGACGCCTGCTTGACGTCGACTGCATGGTGACGGATGGACGCGCACCGACCCGCTCCATTGGCGCTGTCATGACGGCGGACCTCGCTGGCCAATCTGTCGGCGCCTTGGGCCATCCCATGGCCGTGCATTCTTGAGTTTCTCGTCGTCGTCACAAACCCGCGGATCTATGCGCCGCCCACTCCGCTCAAGCGCGCGTGCGAACAGGTCGACGCATGGCTCGAGTCGCCGTCGTTGGTGTTGATTGGCGAGGACGAGGACTGTTGGCCTTTGCTGCGCGACGTCCTCGTCGGCGCCAAGGTGGCCGGAGCGATGGTGCACGATGCACGCGTCGCGGCGCTCTGTCGCCGTCACGGCGTGTCAGAGCTCTGGACGGCCGACAGGGATTTCAGCCGCTTCAGTGGCCTACGCGTGAGAAATCCGCTCACGCGATAGCGGTGCCGACGCGTCACCTCGGCGCGATGCGTTTTTGTGCGTGACATCTCAGGGCAGGCGCGGCCCGACCTGAGGCACATTGTTGAGCGCGCTGAACGCCAACGGCAGATTGCAAGCACCGAGAATGAAAGGGGGGCGAAACTCCCGCCCGCGGACGTCCCATCATTTCACACCAACGCCGCCCCCGGACCATTCGCCTTCACCGATTCGATCCCACTATCGCGCGTTTGCGCGCTTGCGTACATCTGGCTCGTGCCGATAACCTGATGGTTGGCGGCCTTGAGGTTGAAGTAGAATCGCCCGTCTGCAGCGTCCTTGCGGTCGTACCGCTCATCAAGCGCACTATTCTTCTGAACCGACGCGATACCGTTCTCCGCTGCCGCCTTGGTTTCGTACTGCTCGCTGCGAAG
>JANOKE010000530.1:0-2681 GCA_031419135.1 Gemmatimonadaceae bacterium | reverse complement strand
CCCTCACCACTGCACCTGCTCACTCCTCCCGCCGCTCACTCCTCAATGTGCGCCTTGCCGAACGGGCGCCAAGGCTGCTGCGTACACCTGCTGAAGCTGACTACAAATGCGCGGCAGCCCTCCGTCCCCGTCTCATCGCTTGAAGGGAGTCCTTGTGATCCACCCTGGCCCGTCTTGTTTCCGCCGTCTCCTTGTCGTGCTGTGTGCGTTCGGCCTCGTGCCATCACTCGCGGCGGCGCAACAGATGACCGCCGAAACCCGCGACCCCAATCAGAAGCAGGATGACAGCTTCACCAAGAGCTACAAGGAGTGGCTCGTCAATCCGAAGCATGGCAGTCCACTGGTTGATCACTTGCCGCTGGTGTCAGGGATTCCGACGCCAAAAGATATCCTCGGCTATCATATCGGCGCACCAAAGAAGCTCACCTATTACGCTGATCAGCTGAAGTACTATCGCGCCCTTGCGGCGGCCACACCGCGCGTGAAAGTGGAGACCATTGGACGGTCGGAAGAGGGACGGGAACTCGTGGTGGTGTGGGTGACGTCCGACGCGAACATGAAGACACTGGCACAGAATCGGCAGAAGCTTGCAAAAATCGCCGACCCGCGTGGATTGTCACCGTCGCAGATCAAGGACCTCATCGAGACGGCGCGGCCGCACTATCACCTGATGGGTGGACTGCACAGCGGCGAAACCGGTCCTTCCGAAATGTTGATGGAACTGGTGTATCGCCTGGCAACGGAAACGTCGCCGCTCATCACGCAGGTCCGGAACAACCTGTACGTCTCGGTCACACCGGTCGCTGATGCCGATGGTCGCGATCGCAATGTGGACTGGTTTTACAAAGGCCTCGAGGCCGGCCTTGCCAACTCCACGCCCGCGGCGCCAGCCATAGCGGCGGGCGCGGTGCCGGCGGACAGCACGGCGACCGTCGCGGGAGGCCGTGGCGGCGGAGGTCGTGGTGCAGGCGGTGGCCCTCCCGGTGAAGGTGGCCCACCGGGCGGCGGACCCGGCGGCGGCGGTCGCGGCGGCGGCGCCGTACCGTACTGGGGAAAGTATGCGTATCACGACAACAACCGCGACATCAACATCAAGTTGATGCAGATGCGCGGCATTATCGATTGGTACTTCACGGCCTATCCGCCGATCATGCACGATCTGCACGAAGCGCAGCCGCTCCTGTACACGTATAGCGGTGCGGCGCCGCAAAATCCCAATCTCGATCCGCTGCTGTTTGCCGAACTCCCGTGGTTTGCGAATTGGGAAATGGCGCAGATGACCAAGTGGGGCATGCCGGGCGTGTACACGCACGCGTTCATGGACGGCTGGTCGCCGGGCTATCTCGGCTCCGTGGCCTACAATCACAACGGTCTCATGAAGATGTACGAAACGCAGTCGGGGCGTGATCTCGACAGCGCCGCGATCGCCAATGCGAATCGTCCGGGCGCGGCGGTGGTTGGCGGTGGATTTGGCGGGCGTGGCGGCGCTGTCCCCACCGGACGCGGGGGTGCACAGGATCGCGAGTGGTATCGCGGACTGCCAATTGGATTCAACGATGTGGCGACGTTCACGCGTCGCTCGAATACGAACTACATGCAGACCGGCGTATTGTCGGCGCTGCAGTTGGCATCAATGTTCCCGGCCACGGTGCTCGAGAATTTCTACATCAAGACGCGCAACTCCATCGAGGAAGGGAAGACCAAAGCGCCGTTTGGTTTTGTCATTCCCGTGCAACGGGACATGACGCGCGTGGCCGAGTTCATCAACATCATGCGCTTGCAGCGAATCGAAGTGGGGCAGGCCACTGAGCCCATCACGATCGGAACGACCACGTATCCCGTGGGCTCGTTGGTGATCAAGCGCGATCAGCCGTACGGCCGTCTGGCCAAGAACCTCATTGAGAAGCAGCAGTATCCCGACGCGCGGCTGCAAACCTACGACGACAGTGGTTGGTCGACCGGTTTTGCGATGAATGTGGACGTGGTGGAAATCGCCGACTCGTCGATCCTCAAGGCCAAGGTGACACCGGTCGACAAGATGCTCGTTAAAGGCAGCACCGCAGGAACCGGGTCCGCCGGCATTGCCGTAGCGCATCTCGGGTCGAATAACATGGTGTCGTTTCGCTTTCGCCTGAAAAACGTGGCCATGCAGGTGGCCGAGAAGAAGTTCATCGTCGACGGCGTGGAATTCCCTGCGGGTTCGTTTGTGGTGACCGACATGAGTCAGGCGGCGGCCGTGCGAGCCGCGGTAAATGCGCTTGGTCTCAAGGCCGGAACACTCACGTCAGCCCCCACGGTGCCCATGCACAATGCGGAGGTGCCGCGCGTCGCGATCTATTCGCAGTGGAGTGGCACCCAAAACCTCGGATGGTATCGCCTCACGTTCGATGAGTTCGGCGTGCCGTTCGACCTCATCTACAAGGAGCGCGTCGCGAAGGGCAAATTGCGTGAGCAGTACGAGGTGATCCTCATCGCCGAGCAAAATCTGAGTCGCACCACGGTGATGCAGGCACCCGCGGCGCGCCCGCAGCCGTACCAGAAGAGCGACAAGTACAAGTTCCTGGGTGACTACGGCGAGACCGCGGACATGTCCGGCGGTTTCGGTCAGGCCGGTGTCGATGCGTTCTCCGCGTTTCTCGAGGGCGGCGGCACGATCATCGCCGTCGGCGAATCGGCGCGGT
>JANOKE010000529.1:0-3400 GCA_031419135.1 Gemmatimonadaceae bacterium | reverse complement strand
GGCCGGCCAATGCCGTGATGGTGGAAGGCCTGCCCAAGTGATCGCTGCTCCGTTGGTCACGTTGGCGCTCGTTGGACAGTTCGTGTCGGCGGTATCGGGTATGCTCCCGCCGCCGTCACCGGAATGGGCGAGTAACGGGGTTGCCACTCAGCCGCCTCGCTCAGGCGCGCCACAGGGGCAATTCGATGCCGCCCGATTTGATAGCGTCACGGCATTGAGTCTTCGGTCTTATCTGGACACCGCAATCGAGCAGGGTATTCCCACCGGCCCGTTGATCAATCGCGCCCTTGAAGGTTCGGCCCGACGAAAGAGCGGCGCCGAAATCATGAGGGCCGTGCGGCTGTTTGGTGCGGCATTGGCGCAGGCCATGAACGTGCTTGGGCCCGGCACCCCGGTGGCCGAGCTTGAGGCGGGTGCATCGGCGCTGCGGGCCGGTATCGATGAAAAGTCGCTGGCGGCCATCCGCGCCGCCCGCCCAGTTGGGGCCGCCACGCTCCCGCTCATTGTGCTCACCGACATCGTCCAGCGCGGCATCCCGTATTCGGCAGCCCGGGACGCGGTCACCGCGATCGCCCGAATGCCAACATCCGACGAAGCCCTCAAGGGACTCCGTGAGACGGTCGCAAAAAACTCGATTCGCGGTCCGGGTATGGCAGTTGAGGCACTGAATCGTTACCTTAAGAATACGGTATCTGGTTCCATCCCGCCGTCTGCGCCCGCAGCGTCGGATCGCAAACCGATACGTCCCCCAAGTCCGTGAAGCTCGCTCGCCGTTCCATTTGTGCGTCGCGTTGCCGCTCGTCGGAGAGCTTCGGAAGCGCATTGCCGCAAATGCTGCGGCCAACTGCCATTGCCGCAGTGGCGTTGCTCACCGCCAGTCCGTTGGTGGTACAAGCGCAGCGAGGCGGCAACGCGCCGGTGGCACCGGCGTCGGCCATTGGACCGGCCACGTCAGCATCTACGTTCTCGGTTCTCGGTCTCGCGTCGTCCGCCGACGGCGGCGGCCCCAGTGTGACGCAACGCAGCGAAGTCTGGATGGGCGCCACGCAATCACTGGGTCGCATTCGGAACGTGCACTTCAGCGCCATCGGCAGCGGCGATATTCAAACCCGAGGCGCAGTGGGAACGAACGGCGCTGCCGAAGGGATGGTGTCGTTGCGCGCCCGTTCACGATTCAGTGGCGCGCAAGTATGGAGCGCGTTCACCTATGGCTACGTTAACGTGAAGGGCGGGCTTTCCGGTTCGGGACTCGGTCTTACTCCCGCATTCGGCACGGGTCTCGATGGTGCGCGCGTTGATACCACTGTTTCACAGCGTGTCGACATCGGCGGGATTCAACGGGCTGAAGCCGGTGTCATGTCCAGCGTGTCGGGTGTGGAGTTTTCGATTGGCTTTTCGGTCGAGCGCGCGTCGCGTGTAACCACCCAAACGCTCACCATCGACGAATCGAATACGTTTCTGCCCATGCAAATGCCGGTGGCTGGTCGTTTGGTTACCACGCGGTCTACACGCTCCTTGCAACGTCGCGAAATTGCCACCGGTATCGCGTCAATGGGATTCAATACCGGGCCCACCACTTGGCTGGTGTCGATGACCACTCCGGTGGCCACGCGGATCAACAGTGATGCCTTGGCGGCCAAACCGCGGGTGGCGCCGCCCATTGCATCTGTGGCCGTAGTGCAGCCAATCACCGCCTGGCTCTCAGTGGTTGGCGCGGCCGCAACCAATTCGGCGTCGGTCGGATCAACCGCGCTTCGAGACGATCTGGGCACAGGACGCAATCGCCGCTTCGCACCGATTGTCGCTCTTGGCGTTCGGTTCGCGGGGCTGCCGTTTTTCGGACGCAGCGATGATACCCCCAGCGGCATCCTGTCATTCGAAACGCGCCTGATCGGGTCGGTCGATTCGGCAACGGTCGCCATGGCCGTTGCGGATGCGGGCGGTACCGGTGCGATGACCGATCGGGACACGCTTCGGGTGGTGCTGTTGATCGACGCACCCAAGGCGGAGTCGGTTGAATTGATGGGTGATGCCACGCAATGGCTGGTTACGCAAATGACCCGCAGTCGCAGCGGACAGTGGCGTGCGGAACTCAAGCTCGCACCAGGCGTGCATCGCATTACGGTGCGCGCCGATGGCGGCAAGTGGATTGCGCCTCCCAATCTGCCAATCGGCAACGACGACTATGGTAGTCCGGTGGGGATGATCGTGGTGAAGGGCGGCAGATAAAAACCGGAATTTGAACCGCAAAGGGACGCCAAGAACAGCCTTCCTGCTGGTGGGGCGCGAGACACTCCGGGCCCATCAGCGCGGCTGAAGCGGGCTCACTCGTCGAGGGGACGCCTGCAGCATTGGTGCTGCGTGGCGGAGCGAGCGAGGGGTTGCGTACAGCCGGACGCGGCTTGTTACGTTCGCTGGTATGCGGGCTAAACCGCGCCTCTTGCAGTCAATGCGGGCTATTCTGCGCCTTCGTCACTTTGCGTCGCGGACCGAGGAAGCGTACTTCGGCTGGGGCGTCGATTCGTGCGTTGTTGCGAGCGGCGACTTCCGGCGCAGCCTGGCGAAGCGGAGATCATGGACGCGACCATCGCGACGGATCCGCAGGCGGGACGCCAGCTGCCGTGGCAATGGGCGTTCCCGGCGGGGCGCCGGTGACCCAATACCAATCGGGTTGCAAGAATGGCGAGATAGGCTGCGCGGGCGTACGTTGTGGCGGATTCGCGGAGCGCCACAGCAGGTCCAAAAGTAGTTGAACTAAACCGCTGCGCGGTAGCGTGGCTCAGGACGGTGCTCCTTGCGAGGACCGTCCTTTTGCGTAGGCGTCGGCATCAGTAACGTCGCGGGAGACGGTCCCACTTCTCTCAGCGATGGAGGCTCAGATGCAGACGCTCACGGAGCGGATGGTCGAGGACATGCGGCTGCGCGGATACGCGCCGAAGACCCAGCAGTCATATCGCGGTGCGGTGATGGGGTTAGCGACGCATTTTGCGCGATCGCCCGACACGCTCGACACGCTCACCGAAGCGCAGTTGCGCGCCTTCTTCGTGGACTTGGTCACGCGACGGCAGGTGTCGCGCAGCACGCTGGTGGTGTATCGCACGGGCATTCGGTTTCTCTATGAAGTGACGCTGCACCGCACGTGGCACCTGTTCGACCTGGTGCGGCCGGCCAAACGCCACACCCTGCCGAATGTGCTCGCGGTCGCGGAGGTGCATCAGCTGTTGGCGGCCGTGCGCGATGCGCAGGCGCGGATGACGCTGACGTTGATCACCTCGTGCGGCCTGCGGCTGACGGAGGGGATCACGCTCCGGACGAGCGATATTGATCGGGCGCACATGGTCATCCATGTGCGCGCCGGGAAAGGTGGCCGGGATCGGTATGTGCCGCTGCCCACGCGCAC
>JANOKE010000528.1:0-15276 GCA_031419135.1 Gemmatimonadaceae bacterium | reverse complement strand
GCTTCTTCGCATTTCCCGACGGACCGCCGCGCACCACGCACGAGTTGAACGGCTGGGGCGACAACATCGTGCACGACTATCTGCGCGGCGTGGAGCGGCGCGGCCGCATTGGGGTGCTGTATTCCAACAAGGACTACGGGTGCGAATGGGACTACGACTGGCGCAACAAGCGGTTCCGCACGCGCGATAATACGAAGTTTGGGGTGAACGTCGCCGTGTATGCGATGACGTGACGGGAGACAGGAGACGGGAGACGGGAGAAGCAGCGGGTTCAAGGGTCAACGTGGAGGTTGGCAATCGGCGGACCACGAGCCATTGTATAGGGTCCGACTCGGCGTCCTCGCACCGACCACCACCTCAACTGCAAACCGACCGTGCGTTCAGCCTCCGTAGTGCTTGCGTTCGTTTCCGCCGGGCTTGCTGCCGCATGCAGCTCCGGTGACAAGTCCGCGGCCACCGACAGCGCCGCGATTACTCCGGCCCCCGCTGCGGCCGAAGCGCCTGCGGTTTCCATTTCCGCGCCTTTCGACGGCGATTCCGTCACGCAGCCGTTCACGGTGCAGCTCACGGCAACCGGCGTGGAAGTGATCGCTGCTACCGGGGTCAGCGAGTCGGGCAAGGGACACCATCATCTGGTGATCGATGGCGATGCGCCCGCCGACGCTGCTCCGCTGCCCCAGCCACCCGTGGTAATTCACATCGGCACCGGAGCGACGGAGAGAGTGATCGATTCGCTCCCGCCGGGATCACATCGGATCATCGCCATCTTTGCCGGTGGTGATCATGTGCCAATGACGAACGTGAAGCGCGACACGATCACGGTCATCGTGCGCAAGTAACGCTGGTTGTTGCCGCGCCAAACGCCGGGTGCGAAGCTTGATAACGTACGACGGGAGACGTCCGATTCACCGGACATCTCCCGTCTTGCCTTCTCCTGTCTCCGGTCTTAGTCAATCAAACGCTGCTCCCACCTGGATCTTGCGAATACATAACCACGGCGATCCGTGCGAAATGCTGTTCGTTTGCGTGGGCTGACCCTTCGCGTCGCCACCCGTCCCGTGCATCTGCCACTCCTTGGGGCCAGTGATGCCGTCGAGGTTGTTCCAGAAATCCGTGGTGATGGCGTTATAGGTCACATCGGTGACCTGACGCGTGATCTTACCGTTCTTGATTTCCCAGAAGATGTGACCACCGAACTGACCGTTGTAGCGCTGCTGGTCAATGGAGTAGCTGCCGCGGCCGTCGATCATCACGCCATCCTTCACGTCTTCAATGAGTTGTTGACGCGTGGGTGAATTGGCCGGACCTGGCTCCACATGCACATTGGGCATGCGCAGGAACGGATAGTCGCGCCACGTGCTGCCGAAGGTGCACCCACGGCTTTCCTTCTCACCCATCAGGTGCGCCGTTTCGCGATTGGTTTGCAATCCCACCAGAATGCCGTCGCGTATGAGTGGCCACTTCTGCGTCTTCACGCCATCGTCATCAAAACCTGTGGTGCCAAGTCCGCTACTGGTCTTGTCGCAGGTCACGTTGAACTGCTTCGACCCGTACTTGAGTTTGCCCACGTCGGAGAGTTTCACGAAACTCGTGCCGGCGTAGTTGGCCTCGTACCCCACGATGCGATCGAGTTCGGTGGCATGCGCCACGATCTCGTGAATGGTGAGCATCGCGTGTGATGGCGACAAAATGAGATCCTTGAGTCCGCTCGATCCCAACGGTTTGGCCGTGCACATCTCCACCGCGTCGGTCGCCACCTTCTCGGCCTGATCGAGGAAGTCACAGTTCTCGGCGAACTCCCAGCCACCAGTACCGCCCACACCCGGATAATTCCGAGTGCGCGTGTTGTCGCCCACTTTCGCCGTCACGGACATCGTGGGTGACGTGGTGAACAACTCCTGCTCGATGTATGAACCTTCGCTGCTCGCAAAGTAGCGCCATTCGTAGCCATGATTGGCAGACACGTTCACGGTGGTCACCCCCGCGATCTTGCTGGCCTTGTCGACAATGGCCTGCGCCCATGCCTGCTTGTCGGTGGCCGACACCGACGACGGATGCTTGATCATGGGCGTGATGTAGTTCTGCTGATACGCCTGTACTGGCGCCAACTTGAGATCGGTCTTTTTCGCGATGGCGCTGGCCCTCGCGACCTCGGTGGCTACCCGGGTCACGCGACGGAGCTCGTCTTCGGTCACGATGGGGCTTGATGCAAAACCCCACACACCACTGTGGACCACGCGCACACCAAAGCCGCCCGCCTGACGATCGGCATCGGCAGGGATGCCCACGCCGCGCCCGCCGCCGCGACCACCACCACCGCCGCCACGTCCGCCGCCGCCGCCGCCGCCGCCACCGCCCGCACCGCCAGCGCCCGTGCCCGCCGTGCGGAAGTTGGCCGTACCGCCCGGCAATGACGAGTTCATGGTGAAGCGCACGTCGGAATAGCTGCAGCCCGACAACTTCGCTTCACCCAGCACGATGTCAGCAAGACCCTTGAACTTCGTTTCCATGACTCGGCCTTTCGGCGAGTCGGCAATGATCTGTCCAAGCAGATCACGCGAATACAGCGTCAGCGCGGCGCCCGCGCCAAACTTCCTGAGAAAATCGCGACGAGAAGAGCTCATGGGATTGGTCTGTCGAAAAGTCGGCTGTTAAACGGCGGGGGAGACCGACGTCATGTAGAACTCCTCGATCCGCACCGGCGGCACGAGCGCGGCGTTGCCGCTGTCGAACGATTCACCAAGCAGCATCGGGACCGGCTTGCCGACGAGCGTGAGATTGTTGTAAGCGACCAGCGGTGACATGTTCCAACGGAAATTCTGGGCCGGTCCGACGATCTCACCATTCTCAATGAGAAAAAGACCGTCGCGTGTCATGCCGGTATTGAGCAACGGCTGTTCCTGCGATGGCACACCGCGGATGTACCAGAATGACGTGACGAGCAGTCCGCGACGCGTTTGCTTCACCATCTCGTCGACCGTGAGGTCTGTGCCAACCTGCACGAGACTCTGATTGGTGGACGCCGCAGCGCCCGCGCCCAACGAGCGCAAAATGCCATCCTCAACCCAGGTAACCGGCGCCGCCGGCTTGTTGTCCGGGCCGATGGTGGACTGACGCAATGTCAGATTTCCGATGTCGCTTTTCAGCGTGAACTTGTCGCTGAACAGTTTGTCGCCGGGCTTCTTGCCCTGCATGAAAGTGCCGGCCCCGCCCAGGCCACCAAACCCGCCGCCGCCGCCGGCACCGCCACCGCCACCGCCACCGGCAGCGATCGCCGCCGCGGCATCAGGGGGCAGCCCACCTGGAGGTCCTCCGGCTCCGCCACCCGGCGGACCGCCGAATCCACCGCCACCGCCACGACCGCCACCGCCACCAAAAATGTTGGTCATCAGCGACAGAAACCGCGCACTGGCCCGCGACTCCAGTATCACCGTGTAGCGTCCCGGCTCGAGAGCTTTCGCCTTGCGACTGCGCAGCGCTTTGTTGGCGGCCGATTCTGTCAGGGCCTTCGCATCGATCATGCTGAAATCCTTCACGCCACTGATCGCCGCGAACCCAGAGCCGCTGCCATCGGCCATGCGACAGGTGAGCACGAAGCCCATGTCTGCTGAGCGATAGTAGGCGAAGAGACCGTTGGAATTGGCGGTGCAATTCGCGAGATCGTTCTTGGGGATGTAGCCGGCACCCACCACGCCTTTTAAGGCGGCGATATCCAAACTCTCCTTCACCAACCGCGCCCGCTCGGCGGGCCCCACGGCCACCATGTTCGGCAGCGCGGAATCCACCGGGATGTAGTCTTGCGCGCCGAGCAGTGCGGGCAGATTCGGCGAATCCGTGGCCTTCTGCGCTTCGGCCATGGCTTCGTCGACCATGATCTTGAGCCCGGCATCACTGGTATCACGCGTGCTGGCGTTGCCGGTTTTTTGTCCGATGCGCACGGTGGCGGTCACGTTGCGGTCGAACTGCACCAAGTTGGTCGTAATGGACGAGTTGGCCCATCGAGTGCCGGATCGCTCGCCGCCGGTAAACTGGACTTCGACCGCATCGGCTTTCGCCATGTCTATCACCTTGTCGGTGACAGCTTTGACTTGTTCGCGTGTGTACATGCGCGGGTTACGCGGGAAACGAGTGGAACGCTGGCCTTCTGGCGGCAAGCGCGAGGCGGAGACGGAAGGCGCGGGATGGATGCAAAGGGTACGTCCGATGGTAGCGCTTCGCTGACCTGGAGCGGAAGTGGGGCGGGCGATCGGGCACCGCGTCAGGCGAGCCCGCGTCGACGCCGGATCCACCACTCAGCGGCAAGGGCAAGCGCAAACGGAACGATCCACCACGCCGACCGCATGGGATGCCACTCTGTCACTTGCGGCACAGGTTGCAAAACGGAGTCGAGCACTGTGGTCACTGAGGCCGTGCTGTCGCGCGGCACGACGCGTCCGCCGCCAGAGGTTGCCCACGCAGACAGCAGGTCGGGCTCGTTGTCGGCATCGTGGGCCACGCTGGGCATCACCACCAGCGGAACCCGCACGGTGTCGGGTCCCTGAACCACGAGTGCCTCGTAGCGTCCGGATACCCCCGGTGCACGGAACGACGCCACGAACTGCCCAGCCTCACTGGGAGCGCCGAGGGTGAGCGGCGTTGGCCTTTCGGCTGGTGCATCGATAGCGCGCAGTGTCACCCCGATTGCTATCGCGGTCATTGTGTCTCGCGGCGTGACCACGAGTGTCGTTCGCGCACGCGGAACAACGAGTGAAGGCGACAGACGCACATCGAGTGCGGTTTGCCGTTGACTGGCCGCGTCGTCGACAAGATCGCGCCAGGTGGCGTCGAACGTGGACTGCGCCGTGTCACGATAGCGCCATGCGTCGAAAGCTCCGCTGATCACGAGCTGTCCGAGGCCCATCGGGACACGCCAGATGACGGTTTGTGCAGCAGACGTGGCGGAATTCGCCAAACGATTCGTCGCGTTCACGGAATCCGAATTGGCAGCGCGCAGAATCGCCAGTGGTACCGCGAGGGGCGGGAGGCGCTGCGGCACGCCAACGGAGAGCCCCTTGAGTCGTAAGGGCTCACGCGTTTGATCACCCGACATGGGCGCCGACAACTCCGCCGGCACGCGACGGGCGACGGTGCGCCAGCCCCCGAAATCGAGCAGCGCGTTGGCCGCACCCAACGCTGCGTGATCGGCGAGCAGCAATACGCTGGCACCGCGCGCGTTCAGCAACGTGGCAATGCCATCCACGTCCCGCGCAGTGAGCGCTTCGGGCGCACCAATCACCACGGCGTCGAAGGCGCCGGTCCGCGCGATTGCATCCAGCCCTTCCGGCGGACGCCCCGTCTGGCGACTGACGTTGGTGGAAGTGATGACGCGACTGGTGACGGCAAAGCGCGGATCGCGCTCGAGGGCGCGTCGCACGAAGGTCGACATCCACGACGGTCGTCGATCGAAGAACAGTACCGACCACCGGTTCGCACGCACGTCAACCATGACATCACTGCGCGCCGTATCAGACTGTTCAGACACGTACGCACGGGCTTGCAATACTTCCGCCCCAATGGCAGAAGGAACGAACGTGAGTGGCACGGTGAGCACCGTGTCGTGCGCCACGGCAACATGCTCGCGCGAAACGACAATGTCTCCACGTGCGAGCTCGACGCCGATCGAGCGAGCGGCTCCCGCGTTCGCCAAGGCGAAACCACGCGTGACGAGCGTGAGGGTCACTGTTACTCGCGACTCGAGCATCGCACGGGTTGGCGCCTGGATGCGTCGTATTGCCACCGACGGACCACTGGTGATTGGAGACACCACTACCACGGGCCTGGCGAGCGCGCCCGCGCCAGTGGGCAGCCGACTGCCAACAAGTACCGTGCCGATCGCGGAAGGGATTGGTGCCGAGACGAGCGTGTACTTCGGTGCCAGTCGCCGACGCACATCCGCCAGCACGTTCTGGTCGCGTGGTTCGTCGACGCCCACCAGAGACAATACCGGTCGCGCTCGATGTGCCGACGTCACGCCGGGATCAATCACGGCCGTGACGGCAATCAGCAGGGCTATTGCGCGAAGGGTGAATGGCCACCCGCGCCGCCCTGTGAGACGCGACATGTCAGGGTTGCCCGGCACGTGGCGCAGCGTTGCGCGCATTGCGCAGCGCCGCTTCCAAGTCGGCTCGCAGGCGTCGCAACTCTATCGGTACCGCTGCCGATGCGGCAGGGCGCAGCAGTGGGCGCTGCAACGCCGTGAGCCCCATCGCGGCAGAATCGAGCAGCACGCGTGCACGCAACGATGTGGGCGAGCTACTGAATGCTGTGCCAGCCGCCGCCAGTTGCGCCGCGATGCGTTGTGCCGCGGGTGTGGAGGCGTCGAGCTGCAATACCCGTTCGGCGAGTGCGATGAACTGCGCGGGATTGTGTGGCGTAGTGTCCCGCACCGCGCGGGGTGCGTCGCGTCCAAGGGCGAGGACATCGTGCAGAATCGCACGCCAGGCAACACGACGCGCATCACGATCGCCATCGGGGACTCGCGTGGACCCACGCGCGGTGCTGTCGAGCCGCCCGGTGAGTCGACGCGCCGGATCCAGTTGCTCCCGTTGCGACAACGCGCGCATGAGAAAGCGCGAACGGGCGAATGCGTCCTGCAACTGGGTGAGCGCCCGCTTCTCGTTGGCCAGCGCCGCCGTGAGATCGGCGGTGTTCAGTGACACCGCCGCGCGACTCATTGCCCGCACGGCCGCGAGCAATGCTGTGCGTCCGCGATTGACCATGCGACCCGCCGACAAATCGCTCTCGCCCTCGGCCTCAAGCGTTTCGTCGAGATCCTCGCCCGCTTCACCCGTGGCCTGCTGTGCGAACTCACCACCCATCATGAACACGAACTCGGCACGCACCCGACGTTGCTCTGCGGCCAGTTGCGCCGCCTCTTCGGCCAGCAGCGTGGCAGGCATTGCGGCGCGCCTGGCGATCAGTCTCTCGGTTTTGAGGATGACCATTTGCTGACTGAGCGCGTAGCGATCCTCGTCGGGGTCGAGGGAGAAGCCCAGAGCCGCCACACCACCCGGCGCCGCCAGTTCGGCAATGAACGCATCGGATTCAACCAGCGGTGATCCCGGGCGCCGATCGCTGGCGACTGCGCGATACACCACGAGGTCGCCAGGCTCCAGCAGCAGCGGTTCGAGCGCGAGCGAGGCGCGCGCCGACCACTGCGTCGCGTTCACCCGGCTGATCGCGATCGGGACGTCACCCTCCGAAAACGTGAAGCGTTCACCAGAGCCGGACACCTTCGTATAGCGCAGGCGCAGCGACCCTACGGCAAGGTCGTCATCGGCCTCAAGTCGGACGTCGAGTGAACGTTTGGCATCGGGCACGATCAGATCACGCGCCGGCGCAACAATGCGAACGCGCGGTGCTTCGTCGGTGCGCACCGTGAGACCAATCAGTCGACGCGGCCCCACGCGACCCTTGTTGGTTCGCGGCTCGAGTGCCACGAATCCGTCCAGGGTCGCGAGCAGCGAAAGCGCGAAGAGGCCAGCGGTATCGGGCGTGAGCGTGTGCGTACCCTGACGCGTGACGGCGATGAGCGTGTCAGCGCTGGCCTCAATGGTGAACGACACCATACTGCCGATGAGCGCCTCAATGCGCACCGGATCACGCAGTGCCGTTGGCGGGCGCTGCGCGTACGGCGGCGGAGCGATGCGCACGACGATTCGTTGGATGTCGACGCGACCGGTCACCGACGCGATAAGTGCACTGGGCGAGGGAATCGCCTGATTCGCAGTGAGCGGGCGACTGACGGCAACGCTCGCGGCCCACACGGCAAGACCGCTGCAGAACAGCAGCACACTGCGCTTTGCGGGCAGCAGCGATGCCACATCGAGTGTGGCCGCCAAGCGGTCGGCGCGCTGCAGCACGAGTGCGGTCACGGTATCATCGGTTCGCGACGTTGCCACGTGGGAGGCCGTCAGCAGTTCGTGCGCGGTGATGAGCAGATTGTTCGCTTCGGGGGCACGACGCTCAAGGTCGCCGACGATGCGTGCGCGATGACCGGTCGATCGCCACCACCCGATGGCAGCGCCCACGACAGCACCGAGTGCGAGCGGGATGATTGTTGTAGTGAGCGCGGTCCCCGATTGCGTGACATCTTCACGAAAGCACCAGCGTAACTGCCACAACGCGGCCATCCCCATGCCTCCGGCCGCTCCGCGAGCTGCAGCGAGCACGCCCAATCGTTGCGCCGAGCCCGCAAGGAGTCGATGCAGATGGGGGGCCCGGTCAGCCATCGGTGTCTACCTGGTCAATGCCCGCGGTGCGGACACCGTCTGCGCGCATACGCAACAGGGTTTCCACACCCAGGAGAAGCAGCACGGCAAGCCACAGGAACCGCGCATCGGACGTTCCACTGAAAGGGTCGCGCGTGGTGCTCGTGTTCACCGCGCGAACGGCGCCCGCCGGTGCCCGCTCCCAGCGCCGCAACTGCAAATCGCTGGACGTAAACGCTGCATTGCCGGCGCGCCTCGTGTGGTCAAGTGCGTTTGACGCCGACAACAGCAGCGCGGCGGTGACCAGGTTATCGGCTGGAGCACGAGACCACACCAGAAGCCGCGGCGCGCCGCTCACGCCATCCAGCGCTGCGACGGCCACGAGCGGAGCCTGATTCAACGAGCGCGCGACCACTACGAACGGTGCGCTGATCGTGGTGTCCGCGACCGCGCTTGCCGCAGCCGCCGTGACCAGTGTGGAATCACCGCGCAGTGCGTATATCACGTCGCCCATCCACGCCTGCGAGAGTGGGCGGGCACTTTTCACCCACGACGACAGGCTGTCGGCATCAGGCGACGCAACCACGATAACCTGCCACGCGCGCCCGGTTGGCTTCGCTGCCGAACTGTCCGCCAACCTGGTGCCGCCAAATCGGTGCACCGTGTTCCGTACACCCGCCGCGATTGAGGGTGTGGTGGCATGTGTCCACCGAACAACACCCCGATCGCGAGGTGTAGCCGGTGAACTGTCGGCACCGCTGGTGACCGCTGGCGCGCGGACCAGCCGCACCGTGATATCGGACGGCACCGCGGCGATATCGAGTGAGTCCAGTGCATCGTGCCGAAAATCGGAGAGCACGACCAGTTCTCCCCGACCACTCTGTGTCTGGAGCCACGCCACGGCACCATCGAGTACCTCGAACGGGGCGCCGGACTCTATGCGCATCGCGGCACCCGACTCACGCTGGAGACGAACGGCCTCCCGTTCGAGTGATGCGCGGGCCACGCTGTCGCCACGTGAGGGCAGCGTGTCCATCACAATGACGCGCGCCGCGGAAGTTGACGACGGCGCGCGATTTGGTTGCCAGAGCGGTTGGGCGAGCGCCGCGACCGCGCACGTGAGAATCGCCAATCGCACTATCAACAGCGGGAGGTCGCTGAGCTGTGTCCGACGCGTGGGCAGCAGTCGTGACACCTCAAGAAACCGCAACGACGGAAACGGCACAACCCGCGCCGGTCGTTGGCTGAACAGGTGCACCAGAATTGGCAGCGCCAATGCCAACAGTCCCACCCACGCCCCGGGATTTTGCCAATGCACTAGCGCTTCAACCTCACGCCGGTCTCGCGTTGTCAGCGTGCGTGGCATGCTGCGCGCTGGGGAGACTTGGCGACGTCTGCCGCGCCGAGCGACGCACGAGGTAGTCACGCAGTGCGCGTTCCGGCGGTTCGCCGGTATCGAGCAATCCGTAGTCGATCCCCGCGTGCACGGCGAAGTGCCGGCACCGCTCGAGGAACTGTGTCATTGCCACCCGATATGCTGGCGCGGCCGTGGACGGCTCCACCAGTCTGTGCGCGCCCGACTCCAGATCACGCAGTTCCACCTGCCCGGTGAACCGGAGGTCACGTTCCTCGGGCGCAATGATTTGCAGCATCGCGACGTCGTGTCCGTGTTGCACAACGTGACGCAGCT
Organism: Gemmatimonadaceae bacterium; assembly: GCA_031419135.1. Taxonomy (GTDB): domain Bacteria; phylum Gemmatimonadota; class Gemmatimonadetes; order Gemmatimonadales; family Gemmatimonadaceae; genus Gemmatimonas. The sequence goes on along the minus strand of JANOKE010000528.1, from coordinate 5,337 downwards.
CTCGCTGAGTTTCCAACTCTGCATCGTAAAAATCCGACAGCACGATCATGAGTCCGCGACGCTGCAACAGCTCGGCCGCGCGACTGATCACGGTGGCAGGCTTCCAGGCGCCCAACGGGCGCAGTCCGTCCACCCGCGCGATGAGCGAGCGCAGATGCACTCGGCCGCTGCGTGCCGGCAGGTAGACGAGATCGCCTTCGGTCATCGTCATGAGACCGACCGCGTTTCCCTGCTCGGAGGCGAGATAGGCGAGTGATGCGGCCACGATGGACGCATACCGAAACTTCGAGAGTTTTTGCGCTGCGGTGGTCTTGTCAGGGAATGCCATCGACGCGCTCGTGTCCAGCACGAGCATGACAGAGACATTGGTGGTTTCACGAAACTGCCGAGTGTACAGCCGGTTGCTGCGGGCATACACTTTCCAGTCGAGATACTTGAGATCGTCGCCGGCGCGATACGGGCGATGCTGCTGGAAGTCGGCGCCGTACCCATGAAACGGGCTCCGGTGTCCACCCACGCGCAGTCCCTCCACGACGACGCGTGCCGCGAGTTCGAGATCATCGATGGCCGCAATCACGGCCGGCGAGAGCACACTCATGGGCGCGGTCGCCTTGTTGCCTACGGTCGAACCACAGCGAGCAGCGTACCAATTACGCGATCGGCCGACACGCCATCGGCTTCGGCGCGGAAGTTTACGAGCAATCGGTGTCGCAATACCGGCAACGCCACGCGGGTGACATCGTCAAGCGAAGGCACCGTGCGGCCATCGAGCAACGCGGCGGCCTTGGCGCCGAGTATGAGCGCCTGTCCGGCACGCGGACCGACGCCCCAGCGCACCCATTGTTTTACATCGGCTGGACATGAGGTGTCAGTGGGGCGCGTGGCGCGTATGAGACGCAGGGCGTAGTCTACAACGTTGGCGGCGGCGGGCAGGTCGCGCACAAGGCGACGGGCCGCTTCGAGTTCTTTGCCCGTCGCCACGCGTGACACCGTACGATCCGCCCCGGTGGTGGTATCGGCGAGAATCCGCCGTTCATCGTCGGCGTCGGGGTAATCGATGATCACGTTGAACATGAAGCGATCGAGTTGCGCTTCTGGCAGCGGATGCGTGCCTTCCTGTTCGATTGGGTTCTCGGTGGCCAATACGAACAGCGGTCGCTCCAGCGGGTAGCGTACGCCACCCACCGTCACCTGATATTCCTGCATGGCCTCCAGCAGTGCCGATTGCGTGCGCGGCGGCGTGCGGTTGATCTCATCGGCGAGGATAATGTTGGCAAACACCGGACCGGCGATGAAGCGCACGTGCCGTTTGCCGGTGGCCACATCTTCCTCAATCACTTCCGTGCCGAGAATGTCGGACGGCATGAGATCGGGTGTGAACTGGATGCGGTTGAAGTTGAGCTGCACCGCGTCGGCCAGTGTTTTGATGAGCAGGGTCTTGGCCAGACCGGGTACACCGCGCAGCAGACAATGCCCTCCGGCCAACAGGCAGATGAGCACCTCTTTTCGCACCTGTCGCTGCCCGATAATGACGCGTCCGATTTCGGCATCCAGTCGGGTGGCGAGGGCAACGGCGTGGTCGAAGGACAGTGCAGCATCGTCCATGTGCTACCGGGCTCCTGACGTGGCCCGCGTGATGATCATGTTGCGAAATGCAACGGGGCCATGATCGCCCTGCAGATAGATCGGACCCGGCGCGCCTTCGTCGCTGTCCAATGCGCCGCCGGTGATTCCGGGAATGGTCTGGTCACCGATAACGGTTTTGCCATTCAACACCACCGTCACGCGTCGACCAATGAGTGTGATGTCGAATGTTTGCCAGACATCAGGCCCCTTGGAAACATTTTCGTTGGGTACGAGGAAGCCGTAGATACCACCCAGATGGTCGGGTTGCGGCTCCGCATTCCCATTGTCCTCCACCTGCACCTCGTGACGACCACGGAGATACACGCCACTGTTCCCACCCTTCGGGTACTTGAACTCGACATGCAATTTGAAGTCGCTGAACTTTTCGGTGGTGATGAGGTTGGCGCCAGCCTTGGTGTTCTGCAGCACCCCGTTGATGGCCTTCCACTCATTGGTGCCAGCGCCAGGCGTCCATCCGGTGAGGTCCTGACCGTTGAACAACTTGGTTGGCGTTCCCCACGCGACCGGTCCGGAGCGCCGCAGCAGTGGTGCACGCTTACCGGTGAAGCGCTGCTTGTCACCGTTAGGGTTGGTCACCGTGCCTGAGAGGGCATCTCCGGCGAGTGTGGCCTCGAACGTGAGATTCGGGTCTTCCCGCTCCCACTGTGGCGGAATGGCGAAGCGCATGGTGCCGTTGGCAAACTCCACGCGCGCAATCGGTCGGGCGCTTCCGCCGCCTGCGACAAATCGCCCCACCAGCGTTCTACTGCCCGACCGGGTGACTTCAACCCACGACGGGTACGGACCGTCGGGTCCCTGCACGGTAAGGTCCCAGCGTCCAATGATGGGCGCCGTTGACTGGGCGCGTGCCACGCTGGTCCAGAGCAGTGTGCCGGCGGCCAGCGTTCGAATGACGGGGATGCTGCGCATGTAAGAATTCCCTGGTGAGTGGACCGAAAAGACGGGAGATGGGAGACGGGAGACGGGAGACGTCCAGTCTTCCGGGTTCAACATTCAGTCCCCAAAGCAGAAGTTGATGGAGCAACGCTACGCGATGGCTCTGCGTTGAACCAGACGATACCCTTTCGACATTGCGATTTAGCCCGAGGCTGATCCATGCTCAAGTTCGTCTCTGTTGCCGCCTTTGTCAGCAGCATGCTGGCCGCTTTCGCGGTTCCCGTCACGCTTCCACAGCCGAAGGCGGCCGTTCGCTATGTGGCCGAAGGAGTTGGGAACGTGGCGCGTTATCGGATTCGCGAACGGTTGGTGGGCAAGGAGCTGGATAACGACGCCGTGGGAGAGTCCGCGAAAGTCACCGGCACGATCGTCCTCGACAACTCGGGCAAGATCGTGCCGGGTTTGTCTGGATTCACGGTGGATATGGACGCACTCACCAGCGATCAGGCTCGTCGCGACAACTTTGTGCGGCGCCGTATCCTGATGACCGACACGTTTCCATCAACGTCGTTCCTGGTGACGGAAGTGAAAGGGCTGCCAAGCAAGCTTCCAACGGCGGGTACGACACAGTTCCAGTTGATTGGCGATCTCACGGTAAAGGGCGTGACTCGACCGACAACATGGAACGTGAAGGCAACGGTGACCGGTGACCGGCTCACTGGGACCGCCGCGACCAGGTTCACATTCGCCGAGTTCCAATTGACGCAGCCCAAAGTCCCCATTCTGTTGTCGGTGGTCGATACGATTGCCCTGGAGTACGACTTCGCAATGAGGAAGGCGCCGTAGGCACGCCCCATCTTGTTTCGCTGATCGGCGCGTTTTTGATGGTCAGCGGTTGTCACGGGAAGACGCCAACGGGCCCGGCATTCGCTCCCGGCGGTACCCGGGTGCTGTTCATCGGCAATTCACTCACCTACAGCAACAACCTGCCAGGGATGTACATCGCTTTGGCGCGGTTGGCGGGCAACACAACGGTGGAGGCGGCGTCGGTGGCGTTTCCCGACTTTGCGCTCGAGGATCACTGGGCTGAAGGTACTGCGCGCCGCGCGCTCGGCCCAAACACGTGGGAGTTCGTTGTGATGCAGCAGGGGTCGTCGGCCTTACCGGCGAGTCAGGTGAACTTGCGCACATGGGCCACGCAGTTCGCGCCAGCGATCCGGTCCGCCGGTGCCGAGCCGGTGATGTTCATGGTGTGGCCGACCACGTCGCGGGTGGGTGATTTCCCCGCTGTGCTCCAATCGTATCGAGACGCGGCGTCGGCGATTGGCGGACTTTTCGCACCAGCCGGCGACGCATGGACCGCGTTTGGCGACTTACCCGCACTCTATAGCGTCGATGGACTGCACCCCGGCGTTCGGGGCACGTATCTCGCCGCGCTCGTGCTGTTGCAACGTACGCTGGGCATTCGGCCCGGACAGTTGCCGGCCACGATTCCGGGGACATCGGTGGGCGAGGCGGAAGTGCGAGCACTGCAGCAGGCGGCACAGGTAGCGCTGGATCGCAATCCTGCGCGGCCCGTTGGCGCGACACCGCCTTCATCGCTTCGGGCGCAGCCCGCGCGGGCCATCGTCGATTCTGCCGCGCAAGCGCGCAGCTCGTTCCGGGCCGCGGCACACGCAACGACACCGCGTGACGCATTGACCCATCGCCTGATCGTCGCGGATGGCAAACTCATCGTGTGCGGTGACATTGCCTCCCTCCTTCAGCGTTGCCGACGGGGCAAGCGCACGCACGAGTTCGGAAATTCGCTCACGGGCCAACGGTTCATCGTCGACGATCAGCACACGCTTGATCATCGCGTCACCCGAGGCACGCGGGAACGGCACAGTGCAAACAGGGTGCCGACGATGAGCCGAAGATGAGCCGACGATGCATGGCCCAAGCTGCAGCGGCACACGCGGTGGGCGGAAGTACGCCGGGATGAGAGGTATCGGGCACGTGGCGAACGGTACTTGCCGACGGTACGCGCGCTCCCGAAGTTTGAATGTGCATGGGCGCGCGCCCTTCGAAACCGATCGCGCGGGGCTCGCCTTGCCCCTTGGATTGCGCGTTTGAGCACAAACGCGGTTCGCGGGTCCGTTCCCGCACCATACTCCTGCGCATGCCAGTCGCGCCCATCGTTCGTCGCGTTCCGTTCACCCTGCTCGAGTCGGGTCGCGCCCGTTCGCTGAACCACCGGGTTGCATTCGGGGCCAGTATGGTGGCGCAGGTGGTTGTAGTGTGCGCGGTGACCTTTGGGCTGTCGCGCGTGCGCGCGCCGAACGAGGAACCGCTGTCGGATCGACCGTCGTTCCTGGCGCCGTTGATGCAACTACGGCCTCGCCCTGTGCAGGAGCAGTTGAGCTACGCGGCGCTCGGAGGCGCGGCTGCGCCGCTGCCGCCGCGCGACGTCGGCGTGACGCCCGTGGCCACCGAAAAAGTGCTGGAGCTCGCGCTCGCCGAAAAAGTTGGCGGTGGCGACACCAGTGTTGCGTCGGAAGCGCTGGTCGAGGAGGCATCCGAGGTGTTCTCGGAAGTGGAGGTCGACTCGGCCGCATCGCGCGACCCCGACAGCGAAGCGCCGAGGTATCCAGCATCGCTGATGGCCAAGGGTATCGAAGGCTCGATCCTGGCCACGTTCGTCGTCGATACGAACGGCCGTCCTGACGTCTCAAGCTTCATTGCGCTGGAGACGACCCACCCGCTGTTCGCCGCTGCGGTGCGCGACGCTTTGCCGCGCATGAAATTTCGACCGGCCAAACGCAACAACGTGCC
>JANOKE010000527.1:0-2736 GCA_031419135.1 Gemmatimonadaceae bacterium | reverse complement strand
CGCGTGCTCGAGCTGGTGGCGCCGACACGATTCCGCGCCAAGCTCGAGGAACCGGTGCTGCGCGAGGATCCGACCAGCAACCAGCGCGCCGAACAGCTGCCGACGTACAACGCCTACTCTGGCGATGGTGATGTGACGGCGCCGCTGGTCTACGTGAACTACGGCGTGCCGGCAGACTACGAGGAGCTCGAGCGTCGTGGCATTTCGGTGAAAGGGGCCATCGTGATTGCGCGCTACGGTGGCTCATGGCGCGGTATCAAGCCCAAGGTTGCCTATGAACATGGCGCGGTGGGTGCGCTTATCTACTCCGATCCGCGCGACGATGGCTACGCCGAAGGTGAGACGTATCCTGCTGGCCCGTATCGCCCCAAGGATGGTGTGCAGCGCGGCAGTGTGGTGGACATGCCCACGTATCCAGGCGATCCGCTCACTCCCGGCGTGGGCGCGTCGCCCGGCGCCAAGCGGTTGGAACAGAAGGACGCCACCACGCTCATGAAGATTCCTGTATTGCCCATCTCCTACGAAGACGCGCGGCCGTTGCTGGCTGCGCTCACGGGACCCGTGGCACCGCCGGAGTGGCGCGGTGGGCTGCCCATTACCTATCGCCTTGGGCCCGGCGCGGCCAAGGTGCATCTCAAGCTGGAGTTTGACTGGAAGCAAACACCGCTGTACAACGTGATCGCCACGCTGAAAGGGTCAACGCTGCCCGACGAGTGGGTGATGCGTGGTAATCACCACGACGGATGGGTGAACGGGGCGGAAGATCCGATTGCCGGGCTTGTGGCTGAACTGGAAGAAGCACGCGCACTCGGCGAACTGATGAAGCAGGGATGGAAACCGAAGCGCACGATCATCTATGCGGCGTGGGATGGTGAGGAGCCGGGGCTGCTGGGTTCAACGGAATGGGTGGAAGAGCATATTGGCGACATGCGCGCGAAGGGTGTGTTCTATCTCAACACCGACGGCAATGGTCGTGGACTGTTGGACGCCGCCGGTTCACACACGCTGGAGCGGTTTGTCACCGAAGTGGCGAACGACGTGATGGACCCCGAGGCCAATGTGACCGTGGCGCAGCGCTGGCGCGCGGCCAAAGTGGTGTCGGGGACGGCTGAAGCGCGCACGCGCCGAGACATTCGTCTGGACGCGTTGGGCTCGGGCTCCGACTTCACACCATTTCTGCAGCACGCCGGCGTACCCACCCTGAACGTCAGCTTTGGTGGTGAGGATGGTGGCGGAATTTATCACTCCATTTACGACAGTTTTTACTGGTACACACACTTCAGCGATACGTCGTTCGTGTATGGACGCGCGCTGGCGCAGGTGGCCGGCACGATGATCATGCGCGTGGCAAACGCCGACTTGCTGCCCACAGAGTTTGGCAGTTTGTCGGAGACTGCGCGAACGTACCTGGCCGAAATCGCGGCGTTGCGTGAGAGCACCGCGAAAGGCATCGAGGAACTCAATCGACAGATCGCCGACGGGGCGTTCGCGATGGTGAACGATCCGCGCCGTCCCATGCAAACGCCCAAATCACAGGCAGCGGCACCGCACATCAATCTGGCCCCCATTCAGAACGCGTCGGATTCGCTGGAGCGGATGGCGGCGCGGTTCGAGAAAGCCTACGGCGGATTGGCGGCCGGCGTTGCGTCAACGTCGGCACTCACACAGGTAAACGCGTTGCTGCGTTTGAGTGACCAGGTGCTGCTCATTCCGGATGGATTGCCGAAGCGCGCCTGGTATCAGCATTCGCTGTATGCCCCGGGGTACTACACCGGCTACGGTGTGAAAACCATGCCGGGTGTGCGTGAAGCCATCGAGCAAAAGGACTGGGCGCTGGTAGACGCGCAGATCACCAAACTGGCCGCTGCGCTCACGCGGGAAGGCGAGTTGGTCGCGAGGGCCGCGCGGCTGCTGGAGCAGGCAACGAGTCCCAGACCCATTCCATAAACATCAGATTGAGCGCCGTTCCCGAGCGGCGGGCGCTTACCTTCCCCGGATGAGAATTGTGGGAGGGAAGTATGCAGGCCGAAACTTGACGTCACCAAATGACTTCCGGGTGCGGCCTACCGCCGAGCTAGTGCGCGTTGGGCTGCTCAAGATGTTGCACGCCGACCTGGACAAGGCGCGCGTGCTTGACCTGTTCGCGGGCACCGGTGCTCTCGGTCTTGAAGCGATCTCTCGTGGTGCCCGCTACGCGGACTTCGTGGAGACCGGGCCATCCAGCCTGCATGCGCTGAAGGCGAACATCGCCGCACTGCGGTTGCGCGAGAAAACGCGGGTGTTCAAGAAAGACGCGCTGCCATTCGCCGCCGCGCTCGAGGCCGATCGTTACGATATCGTGTTCGTCGATCCGCCGTACGGTTCCCGTATGCTCGATCGCGTGATCGAGAGTTGGCACGCGAGGAAGTTTTCACGAATCCTGGCCGTCGAACACGCCACCGATCATGTGCTGCCGAGGGGCTACGACAAGCGGATCTTCGAGGATACCGCAGTGACGATCTATCGGCAGCCTCTGGCGCCGCCGGTTGACGCGCTGGAGCGGTGAGGGTGCTGAGGGGAGAGCAGGGGAAGGGGTGAGGACAGAGCTGTGAGCAAGTGAAGGGGTGAGGGTAGAGCGGTGAGGAGTGAGGGCAGAGAGACGCTGCCCTGGACTCTGCCCTCACTGCTCACCGCTCTACCCCCGCTCTACCCTCACCCCTGTTGGTGCTCCGCCCTCCGGACCTCACTCCTCCGTAC
>JANOKE010000526.1:0-6052 GCA_031419135.1 Gemmatimonadaceae bacterium | reverse complement strand
GTTGTCAGCGTACCGGAAGTTCGTGGCGCAAGTGCGGTAGACTACTTTGTTCCGGATACAACCCGCGCTCGCGCTCTCGGACTGCGGTCACGCATCACGGTATCCACCGCAGTTGACCGCATGATGGAGTGGTATCGCGGGGCCGACGACCAAGAGATTTGAACCGCAGGGGACGCAGGGGACGCAGGGGAACGTATTGACGTTGTCGGACAGGTGATGCATTGGCGGGTCCTTCCACCACGCCATGAAGGCAAATCCAAATCTCACCACCCTGCGTCCCCTGCGCTCCCTGCGGTTTAATACGGTGGTTCAGTCGCCAGTCATGACAACGCATGGCTCCGGAACCGCCACCACCCGTTCCGCCCTTACCGTATCAACCGTCGCCGCCAACCCCGCCTTCATCTTCCCCTCCACCCACCCCCGCTTCACCCACAATCCCGCCGGCCGCTCCGTCGTATCCGCCGGCACGCTCACCCGCAGCAAACGCCACTCCGAGCTCGCGCCAATCGCCAACGCGGCCGCGTGTGACAGTGGCGCGATTGCCACATCGGCCGACCGCCACGGACCCAAACGCATGGAGCCATCGTTGGCCAATTGATACGCTTCGGCGGCAGCCACTGAATCGGGATAGATGTTGCGTCCGTCAATCGAGTAGCTGAGTGACGGCAATCTCCACACGAGATAGCTGCCGTAGTTGAAGCTGGTGTACACGTGCGTGCCTACCGGCGCCAACAGGTGGCATTCGATAAGTCGAACGAGTGGCTCAAGCACCACCGACGCCGGCACGGGCAACTGTCGCGAGGCCATTGTAGCCGTGACCACCGGCGTGTGCTCAAGCTGTCGCGTAACGCCACCAATCAATCCGAACGGAACCAGCAATGTCGCGTAGCGATTAATGCGACGCGTACGCTCAAGCTCCGGCAGCGGAATGGCCGCAGCCGCACGGGCCAGTAGCGGCAGCGCCGCCAGCAGCCAGATCACAATGCCACGCACGGCCGTTCCAAACAGAAACGCACCGCCCGCCCACGCCAGCCCGTACAGCAATCGCTCGCGGTCGGTGATCAGGCGCGACGGAATGGCAAACGGCGTAACCAGCAGAATCACGGCCGCAATACGGATGCTGATGGCAGCATGCATGAACGCTTTCCAGCCGGCCTCCAGTTCGCTCACACTCGTGGCCGGACCAATCAGGGCGTTGCCGCTGAAGTTGATGCGCATCATTTCCACAAACACCAGCGCATATGGCGTCATCAACCAGCCCAGTACGTTCGCCAACACAAAACCGGCCGCGCGACGCCATGATACCGATGGCTCCACCAGCAGCCGCAGCACCGGCATGGCCGTTACGGGAAAAAGCACATGGGTGTTTACCGTGAGCACGGCCGCCACGAGCGCAAGCGCAATGCCCGCCCGCGTGCGCCCACGTACCATCAATTCGGCGCCAATCCAGGAAAGCGGAACCGTAATGCCCATCAACGCCTGTGGCCGCACCGCGCCGATAAATGCGATCCACACCGAAAACGAAAGCAGCGCCACCAGCATCGTGGCCCACGGCGTCCACCGGCCCACCCGGCCAAGGGCGATGATGACCAGAAACGCACCGGCGGCCGTGGCAGCGTGCACGGCGTGAAGCCCGCCTGCGCCCCAGAGTGTGAATGCGCCCAGATAGAGCAGCTCGGCCAACCATGAGTAGGCAAAAAACGGTGCACCGGGTCGCGTCCAGGCAAACGGCTCGGTGAACGGAACGCGCCCCTCACGCACAATCCACTCGCCAGTGCGCAGATGCATGGGCAGATCGGGATCGATGAGCGGATAAAGCCATCCGGCCATCGCGCAGCCAAGGGCCAGCGCGCCCACGATCCACGGCCATGACGTGCCCACATCGCGGCGCCATTGATCATCGACCAACATCAATCCTTCACGTGATTGCGGCATCGGTACGGGGCGGCAGGGGAAATCCAGTCGCCAATGTGCGCGACGGGCACGTATTCGACAATGGCCGTTGCAATGCGCTGTGCGCCAACTCAGGATTCCTCATGGCTTCCCAAGTCACCCCCCCCCCCGATTCCCAATACGCGCTCGAGCTGAGCAGCGTCACGAAACGCTATGCGTCGCACCTGGCACTGAGCGGCATTTCGTTGCAAATCCGGCCTGGCACGATATTCGGATTGCTCGGTCCCAACGGCGCCGGCAAGACCACCACTATCCGTTTGTCCCTCAATCTGATGAAGCCCGATGAGGGCCACATCCGCGTGCTCGGGCAACGGGCCAGCGATCCAACGCTGGTGAATCGGCTGGGATATCTGCCCGAAGAGCGCGGCCTGTATCGCAAGATGACGGTGCGGCGGGTTTTGCGTTTCCTCGCTCGGCTCAAGGGCATCACCACGCCAAACGCCGACCGGCTTATCGACGAATGGATGGAGCGCTTCGGCATGCGGACTGCCGATCGCGACCTGGCGAACGCAAAAATCGACGAGCTGTCGCGCGGCATGCAGCAGAAAATCCAGTTCATCGGTACGGTATTGCACGACCCGGAACTGGTAATCCTGGACGAGCCGTTCAGCGGGCTTGATCCGGTGAATGCGCAGGCCATCAAGGACACGGTGGTGGACCTGCGACGCAGGGGCAAGACGGTGGTGTTCAGCACGCATCTCATGGACATTGCCGAACGCATGTGTGACACGGTCGCCATTGTGAACGGCGGCCGCATCGTACTCAATGGCGAATTGCGCGACATCAAGGCGCAGTACGCCGGGCCACCGCGGGTGTCGGTAACGTTCGACTCCGGCTCGGCCGATGCGGCGGCCGCCGTGCTGGCCGATCGCACACTGGTGGGCGCTATCGACGACAACGTCAATCAGGTGGAGGTAACGCTCGCGCCCGACGCCTCCACGCAGCAACTCCTCGAACGACTGGTCGCGGCGCGCGTCAGTATCGCCCGCTTCGATCGTCTCGAACCGTCGCTGCATCAGATTTTTCTCGATCGTGTAGGTGCCACTGGCGTGGAAGCGGGGATGTCCGGTCATGGATAAGCTTCGCGCGGTTATCGGGCGCGAGTTTGGTGAACGTGTCCGGTCGAAATGGTTTGTGATCACCACCACGTTTGGACCACTGCTCATTGCCGGACTGTTGATTGTCCCGCCGTGGCTGGCTTCGCGTACGCAGGCCACGATCGACCCCAGCGGACTGGTGTTCATCGATGCGTCTGGCACGGGACTCGGGAACGCGGTTGCGGTGGACGTGGCCGGTGGCATTCAATCCACCTCCACGCTACCGGAAGTTGTCGTGACCACGGTGGCAGAGGTGGACTCTGTTGTGACGCTGCAACGCGCGAGGTTGGTGAACGGCGACATCACGGGCTATGTCCTCTTTGACGCAGGCACGTCGGGCGCCGGCAAAGCGCGACTGGTGCTGCGAGACGGCGTGGCGGGCGGGTTTGGCCAGCGACTCGAGGGCGCACTCGATCGACAGTTGCGGCGTGCGCGGTTGACGGCGTTGGGCGTTTCCGATGGGGATGCCGACCAACTGGGGCGGCTCAAAATCGCCGTGCAGACGGTGCGTCTTGCTGCCGACGGAAGCGAAGCGTCCACCCGGGTCAATCTGCTCTTCGGATTCGGCGTCGCGATCCTGTTGTACATCGCCATCGTGCTGTACGGACAGATCGTGCTGCGCAGCGTGACGGAAGAGAAGCAATCACGTGTTTCCGAAATGGTATTGGCCAGCGTCCCGGCACGCGTACTGCTGGCCGGAAAAATCATCGGTATCGGTGGCGTGGCGTTGTTGCAACTCGGACTGTGGACGGTCGCGGTGGTGCTGGTGCTGATGAACCGCGCGGCGATCTTCGCGAAGTTGGGGGTGCAAACCGCCACGATGGCGCTGCCGTCAATCAGCGGGGAGTCACTGATACTCCTCGGCGCGTATTTCGTGTTGGGCTATGCGCTGTATGCGGCGCTCTTCGCCATGGTGGGCAGTATTGCCACCTCCGAACAGGAAGCGCAGCAAGCGCAGACTCCGGTTATTATGCTGCTTGTCACGAGCATGGCGCTGTTGCAGACGGCGCTGTCCAATCCCAATGGCACGATTGGACGGTCGCTCAGTCTGATCCCGTTCTCGTCGCCCATCATGATGCCGTTGCGCATGGGACTCACCAACGTTCCGACCAGTGAACTGGTGATCTCTATCGGCTGTCTGGGCCTCACGGCGATTCTGGCGCTGCTGATGGCGGGTCAGGTGTACCGCACCGCACTGCTCATGTACGGCAAGCGACCGTCACTTCGCGAGATCGCCCGTTGGATGCGCGAGGCCGACTGACACGCGGCACACATCGGTTAACACCTTCAGATCGCCGAGCAGCGGATCGCCCTCAAGTCGCCGCCTACGCGGGTCGTCGCACGGCGCGACCGACAACACGTTGCGCGCCCGATCGGATTGCCCGGTGGCGCGCCATACCGCGCTTTGCAACAGCACATCAAGCCACGGCAGCACTGTGCCGGTGCTCACGGGTGCCAACTGACGGAGCAGCGTACGGGTACGCAGTGAGTCGCTTACCGAAAAGTCGATCAGTGCGCGCACCATGTTGCCCCAGGTGGGCTGTCCAAAGCGCGTAGCCATTTCCGCATCCTGCCACCCACCGCGCCGATCGCCGAGCGCGGTACGCACCAGCGCGCGGTGTACATAGGCCGGTGCCCATGCGGGCTCCAGCACCAGCAGCCGATTGAGCGACTGACACGCCCCGGCCGGATTGCCGCGCCGACGGTCCCATTCGGCGCGCAGAAATAGGGCTCGGACGCTGCGCCGCGCCCGTGGTGCGTTCAATTCCAGCGCCTCGGCCACGGCCCGCGAATCGCCGCGCACCAGCGCGAGTTCCGTGCGCAACCACGACAGGTCTTCACTGGTTGGTGCCACAGCACGCACCGCGTCGATGGCTCGCGCCGCCGAGTCGGGCTCGTCGCGCAGCAAGCGCAGATGGGCGATCACCACCAGTGTTCGCACGTCCCGCGGCGCCAGCGCGAGCGCACGGCTGGCTGCCGCCAACGCATCGCGACTGCGTTCGCTGCGACCACGTGCGGAGCCGCCTTCGCCAAATTCCGCCAGGCGGGCCAGTGTTTCGGCAAGTGTGGTCCAGGCGGCCTGCAGCGTGGGCTCGGTCTGCACGGCACGTTGCAACGCAACGGCGGCCCGTCGCAGCGTGGCCGGATTGAACGAGTCGAAGTCGTACAGTCCGGCAAGGTACTGTTCGAATGCAGCCACCGAGCGCGCATCGGGTGCGGTTTTCGCGATCGCCGCCATCGTGGTGTCGGCCCCGATTCGGCGCCCGATGGCGAGTGAGAGGTTGGTGGACAGAGCGCCCACCTGCACCAGTGATGCGCGGGCGAGTCCCGTGCCCCGAACTACGCCGGTGCGTGAATCGAGCACATTCCAACTCACCCGCACGCTATCCCCAAACCGTTCGGCGCGACCAGCCACCACCCAGCGCACACCGAGCACACGTCCGTCGGCTACAGCATTGTCATCGTTGCGGCGCGTTGAGACGTCGAAACGCGAACGCACGGGGGCGTCCACCACGGCCTGTAGTCGCTCGGCGGTGAGTGTGCTCAACGCCTTCGCGAGGTGGGCGTCGGTGGCGTGACCGGTAGCGTTGGCGGTGAAGCGAACAACGACACCAGTGATCGCGTCGCTGTCGGACACCACCGATTTCAGCAGGGCCGTTGGTGCGACGCACACGGCGGGCGGCGAGGGGGTGAGCGTTTGTGCAAGACCCTCGCGTGAGACTGCGACGAGCCCGAGGCAGGCCAACAGTTGTCGACCGCCGGTGGCGCTGATCATCTGAATCCCTCGCGCTGCATGACTCCGCTCACTTCACAAGAATCAAGCGCTGCGACAGTGATGGGGAAGTACCAAGACCTACATCGCTTCCGAGTTCAAATTCCACGACCGGATAACCGACCAGGGTCCCCGTATTGTACGACTTGTTGTACGCAGAGGAGAAGTTGTCGACCAGCCACGGGCAGCGCTCAGCGGGGTTGTTTGCCCCGCTGGCAATGTCGCGCGC
>JANOKE010000525.1:0-1460 GCA_031419135.1 Gemmatimonadaceae bacterium | reverse complement strand
GCTGACGGACAGTGCCGGCATTCGTCTAGTCAGTTTCGCACGCTTGCCGACCGGCCCAGGAGCTGTGCGACTGTCATCGCGACCGTATCTCACGCTCGGTGGCATACACGATACCGATAGTCTCGAGTTTGACGCGCGAGGCGTGTTTCTCAGCGCTACGTACTTGGCGGATGGCCAGATCGTTGTCGGCGACCATCAGCGACTCAAGTACTTCGACGGGCGCGGTCGGCTCGTCAAGATCGTCGGCAGAGACGGGAATGGTCCCGGCGAGTTCTCGGACGTTCGCGATCTTTGCCCACTGCGTGATAGTTCGTTGGTGGTGCTCGACGCTGACGGCCGCTGGACGGTGTGGGATCGCTCTGGAAAGCTCCGTCACGCGCAGGCGCGGCTGGGGCTCGTGCCGTACAACGGATGCTCGCGCGATGGTTCGGTCATCGTTCGCGAGTTTTCAATGGAGGACGCAAACGATGCGACCAAACGGCGCATGCTGCCGTATGCGTTGTATCGAGCTGATGGCACGTTGCTTCAGCCGCTCGGACGTCTCCAGTCGTCTGAGTACTTCGGCCCCATCTTTTTCGAGCCCAGCTACACGATTGTAGCAGACGAATTACTTATCGCCGAACCTCAGCGATTCGAAATTCGCACGCAATCACTCGTCACGGGTCGTGCGACCAAAATGTGGCGAGTGCACGGCGCACTGCGCGAGTTAACCGACGCTGTCTGGGATACGTTGATGACGACCGGCTTCCCTTCTGATGCGACAGCCGAGCAACGCCGGAAGCACATATCGCGAATGAAACAATTTGTGAAACCGCCCGCGTATCCCGCTTTTCGGCGGGTACGCGCTGACCCCCGCGGGCGTATCTGGATCAATCCGTATTTTGATCACCTGCACTGGTACGTCATCGATAATGCCGGGTCCCGGATTTCGCTGGTCAGCCTTCCGTTACCGGAGGATCAGCAACCACAGCTCGTCGGCTTTGCGGATGAGAGCGTGGTAATTCGTCACGTTGATAAGTCTGGTGGCGCGCAGCTGAGTTTCTATCGGGTGGAGACACGCTAGATGAGGCTGTGTCGGTTGGCCGTTCCGGGAAGTCGAAACTCGCGGAAATATGCTCCCCTTCGCGTGATTTCGCTCGCCCTCGCACTCTCCCGTAGGTCCGGTGCGCTGTTGCTCCTCGCAACGCTCGCAGCGGCCACCGCCTGAAAGGAAAGGCGACGCCAACGCGTGGGCCGCCGCGTACACCGTTGCATCCATCGCCGCGTACTCGGGTCAACATTAACCCAAGCGCGATAATTGGCATCAACTACACCGATTTGGCGAAACAACCGGTCACCATGGGCAGTTACCGGTCACCATGGGCAGTTACCGGTCACCATGGGCAACGGGTTTTGTGATTCAGCGAAGTTGCTATTGCTTTTCGCTGGGGGGGGGGGGGGTATTTTTAATAAAAACCGCT
>JANOKE010000524.1:0-2337 GCA_031419135.1 Gemmatimonadaceae bacterium | reverse complement strand
CTCGAAGCGAAGTTCATCCACACCCAATTGTACACATATCGTACGTACGGCGCAACAGCCTCTGTATTGCGGCATAACGCCAGCTTCTGCAGCGGGCGATCAACTGAAATGCGAGCGAAGCGAGCTTCCCAAGACGCCCGTCTGCAGCAGGCATCGTTATGCGGCAACTTCGACGTACGCGGCTGATGTGCCGCCGACCGGAATCGGCAGGCCCGCGTCGCGGAGACCCTCCAAGTGCAACTCGATCGCCTCGCGCATCACGCGTTCCACGTCTGCCTGTGACGCGCCAGCCGCGATGCACCCGGGAAGGTCGGGGGAGTACGCCGAGTACCCCGTCGAGGTGGCTTCGATAATGATCAGATAGCGGTGCACTTGTTACTCCTAGCCCGAGGTCTTGAGCCCTGCCTGCTTGAAGATGCTACTCAAAGTACCCGGCGCGAGGTCGTCATTGCTAGAGCCCGCAACGGTCACCAAGCCGGATTTCACCGGATGCCTGAACTGCTGGTGGCTGCCGCGCGTGCGTACCCGTACCCACCCGTCCGCAGCAAGCCATCGCAGTACGTCGCGAACTTTCACGCTGCACCTCCCGGCAAGTTGCATGACACCGCCCGCGTTCTCTTGCAACGCGCGATACGGCAACATTCAGCCCCGACCTTGCCAGCGCTACGATCATTCTATTGCAGCATAACGCCGGCTTCTGCAGCGGGCGATCAAAAAAAACGCGAGCGCAGCGAGCTACCGAATCGCCCGTCTGCAGCAAGCATCGTTATGCGACCTGGAGCGGTCGGATGTGGGCAATCTCCTGCTTCAATCCACGTGCCGCGTCCCACAGATCAACCTTGCGCTGCAGATTCAACCAGAAATCCGGCGAGTTGCCGAAGAGCTTCCCAAGCCGAAGCGCCATCTCGGGCGTTAGGGCGCGACGCTCTCGCAGCAGTTCGTTCATCGACTGGCGCGACACGCCCGCCGCGTCCGCGAGGGCGGTCACCGAGGAGTCCGTATTCCGGGAGAAAGTCCTCGCGCAGGATCTCGCCGGGGTGGATCGGTCGGCGTTCACGCGGACGCGTGTTGGGGATGCTCATGCGAGGGTACTCCGGTTAGTGATAGTCACAGAATTCGACATCATAGGCGTCGCCCTCCTCGAAACGAAAACAGATACGCCACTGATCGTTCACGGAAATCGAATGTTGACCCACACGATCATCTCGAAGCGCGTGCAACCGATTCCCTGGCGGCACGCGGAGGTCGGAGAGCTGAATCGCCACGTCGATCGCTTCCAGTTTCCGGAGGGCACGACGCGCCACGTCCGCCGGTACGCGCTTCGACTTGCCAGTCCGGAAGAGCTCCTCGGTCGCGTGGTCCGCGAATGTCTTGATCACTCACAAATGTAGTGTGTCACGTGACACGTGTCAATCGCCCATCGGATCGCATAACGATAAGGTTCAGTTGCAGCCGAACTAAATAAAGCGCGCGAAGCGCGCACTCAATAGATCGGCTGCCAACTGCAACCGGGGTTAGACATCAGGCGAGTCGACATCAGCGGATCCACCAAGCGATGCGTGATCCATCGTCACCATGAGCCACGTGGCGTTCACGATATTGTGACCAGCTGTGCCGATGTCGACGGACCAGCCGTCGGCAAATTGTACGACGCGGACAACGTCAACGTGATGCGGATCGTCATATCCGACCTCACATCGGTACACCACGTGCACAACATCGACCCCATCGAAAACACCACCCAGTACGCGATATCGAGGTCGCTCCATGGTGTCGCTACCAACAGCACCGCTGAGCGGAGTGCTCAGATCAAGGTAGATCGACAAGAACTCGTCGGGCAACAACGCGGCGAACTCGCCGAGTGTACGAACATTGGTTATGTCAAGAAGTGGCGTTCCCGCAACGCGAGCAAGTTCCTCTGGCCGATAGATTCCATCGGAAGCCCATGTGACCGCCCCATCGCCGTCCCCGCTCAGCATGGACTTAATCGCATCGCGCTGGTTCGCCCAACTTATCAGACTGGCCAGCTGCTTCTCCCGGAAAACCGTGCGATCGGATGGAGCGACCATTGCACAGGCACGTTGGTGATCTCCAGAGCTCAGAGCATCAAAAAAGCCGCGAGCGGTAGCAAGGGCCGCATCAAGCGATTCAGTCATCTAGTTCCAGTAGTCGCAGTATCGAGGATTGCTTCTGATGTCTAACGTGACGGTCTGCTGCAGCGCTATCATAAACTGCGCGCGCAGCGCGCATTCCGCCATGCGCTGTCAGCAGCAGCGTGTGGTTAGAACGGACCTTGCCCCACCGCGAATCCCGCCGATGGGTGGAACGCTGAGCGAA
>JANOKE010000523.1:0-7715 GCA_031419135.1 Gemmatimonadaceae bacterium | reverse complement strand
GGCTACGCGTGCTCCAGCTTCATCCGGAGGATACGAACTGAATTCAGGAATACGAGAATATCGGGACCAAGATGGATGATCGCCGCCTCCACTGGTCCGATCAACTTGAGCAACGCGGCAGTGATACCCAACACGTCTGATCGGCCATTGGCACGGGCCTTGAAGAATAGGACATTGGGACTGGCAACAAGTGACTCCGCGCAACATTTCGCCGACGTCTCCTTTGAGCGGCGATAGGTAGATCTTATATCATTGTCGCCGCGTAAGCGGCCCCACTCCGCCGCCTCTGCTCGCGATGTTGATGTGCGTCCGCTCCGCTCGCACAATGATCAGCACGCTGAAACTGAACGGAGGCGTGCACGGCGCGAGGGCCGCCATCGTCGCGGTGACGCGGCGCCGTGCCTGAAATCGTGATGGTGCCTGCTGCCGCCAAGTCAGCGGCGTGCGAGCACTTTACGGCGAACGGCGGTCTCGGCGGCGAGCCGCCCGCACATGATATCGCACAGCAGAAAAACGTCCCGGTCGGCCAGGCCGTAGTAGACATAGAGCCCCTCCTTGCGGCGTGTCACGAAACCAGCGCCGTGCAGCAGTTGGAGATGCTTTGACACGTTTGCCGTGGCGAATCCGGACGCCTCCACCAGGTCACCGACCGTCTGCTCACCGCCTCGCAGCGCCTGCATGAGGTGCAGACGCGCCGGTTCGGCGAGCGCCTTGAACCGGTCGGCGACGAGCTGGATCATCTCGGGTGTAAGCGGTGTTTTGGCCACGTTGCTGTGCTCCGTTATTCAACTGAATATGCAAATGTTAGCGAGTCGACCGTCGCCATGGCAAACCGCAGCGTGCCTGTCGCTCTGCGCCCGCGAACGGATCAAGCGTACATCAGTGCGGGAGTCGTGGACGCAGGTAACCATAAAGCCACGTGCCGGCGATCGCGCTCGCCAGCACCACCACGACGACGCCGTTTCCCGCGCCGATGAGGGCGAAAAGCGGACCGGGACATGCCCCCGTCAGTGCCCACCCCAAACCAAAGATGGTGCCGCCGAGCCAATAGCGGGTCCCACTGCCCAGCGCCTTCGATGGGATCACGACAGGTTCCCCGCCGAACGTACGGATACCAAGACGCTTGATGAGCCACACCGACACCGCCGCGACCGCGACCGCCGAACCGATGATACCGTACATGTGGAACGACTGGAACCGAAACATCTCCTGTATGCGAAACCAGGAGATCACTTCGGCCTTCGTGAACAGGATGCCGAAGAGCGTACCTATGCTGAGATATGCCGCCAACGCCCGCGCCGACGCGCTTGCGCCTGTGCTCTCGTGTTCGCGGGTCGTGGCACCAAACCCGCCCGGGTCGGGGGATGCTTTGGCAAGCCGTGTAGTGTTGTTGTGCATGGTGAGGCCTCAGAGCAACACGGGGAGGATGAGCCACGTCGCGATCAAGCCGCCTGCAAAGAAGCCGAGCACCGCGATCAACGACGGGAGCTGAAGGTTGGCCAACCCGGATATGGCATGCCCGGATGTGCATCCGCCGGCGTAGGCGGTTCCAAACCCAACGAGGAGCCCGCCGCCGACCAGCATCACCAGGCCGCTGAACGTGAGCAGGCCTGCCCAGTTGAACAGGTCGCGCGGGACCAGCCCTGAGAAGTCGCGCACCCCAAGTGCGCTCAAGTGCGCCTTCGTTGCCTGCGAAAGCACGATTGGCGCATTACTCGCAAGCCAGTGTGCTGCGATGAAGCCGCCCAGCAGCACGCCGGCGATGAAGGCGAGGTTCCATCCACCAACGCGACGCCAGTCGTACCGGAAGAACTCGACGCGCCCAGGCGCAGCGATTGCACATGCGTGACGGAGGTTCGCAGAGAGGCCGAACTGTTTGTTGCCGAGCAACAGCAGCGCCGGTACGACGAGCCCGATGAGCGGGCCCGCGATATACCATGGCCACGGTTTCGAAAGCCATTCGGTCATGTTCACGCCGCCGCCGTGGCTACGGGGAGTCGCGCCTGTTGCCAGGCGCCGAAGCCCCCCGCCATGTTCATCACCTGCCGCACTCCGTGCGTTTGCAGGAGACTCGCTGCGATAGACGAGCGTCCGCCGCCCTGACAATGCAGCACCACTGGCTTGTCGGTCGGCACTTCGCGCAGGCGCTCCACGAGATGGCTGAGCGGGATGTTCTGCACACCTGGCAAATGGCCCGCGACCCACTCGTCCGGTGCTCGCACATCGATCACGGTGGCCTCATTGCGCTCAAGCATCGCAGCGACGTCCGACGGCGTCGCTTGCGCCACCTTACCCAGCTCGTGTCCGGATGCCGTCCACGCCGCGAGGGCACCCTGGATGAGAACGCCCGCCACCCGATCAAGCCCGATCATCGCGAGGTCACGCACGGCCCGTGCTGCGCAGTCGGTGCATGCGTCGTCCACAATGAGATAGAGGTCACGGTCGTACGGCAAGAGCCAGCCGGCCCACGCCGTGAAGGTGCCGCTCAGTGGGATGTTGATCGTGCCGGGGACGTGGCCCGCAGCGAAGGCCGACGCGGGCCGCGTGTCCACCACCGTGGCGCCCTCTCCGAGCAACGTGGCGAGTGACGCCGCGGGCACCGTCGTAGGTGTGGGAAATCCACCCAGCACGCGCGGTCCCTGCGTGTTGATGCGTTTCATCTCGGCGAAATACTTTGGCGGCTCTGGCTGCCCGTCGAGCACCATGCGCACGAACTCCGACTCGTCCGTCGTCGCGACGCCCCAGTTCCCGATCTTCTCATAGCCCACGGTCGAAGACGCTATGGCGCCAAGCGCCTTGCCGCACGCAGAGCCCGCACCATGACCGGGCCACACCTGCAGGTGATCGGGAAGCGCACGGAATCGCTGCAACGAGTGAAAGAGCACCCGTGCGCTGGCTTCCATCGTGCCCGCGTGACCTGCCGCCTTTTCCAGAAGGTCGGGACGCCCCACGTCGCCGACGAAGACGAAGTCGCCGGTGAGGATGCCCCACGGGCCAGACGCAGCCGGTGTGTCGGTCACCAGGAAGCTCATATGCTCCGGCGTGTGCCCCGGTGTGTGCAGCACGTCGAAGCGGATGTTGCCGACCATGACGTGATCGCCGTCCTTCAACAAGCGCGCCCCGTCTTTCGCGGCAAACGCATACTTCCAATCAGCATCCCCTTCGTCGGAAAGCAGCAGCTGTGCGCCAGTGCGCGCGGCGAGTTCGCGCGCACCGCTCACGAAGTCGGCGTGGATGTGCGTCTCCGTCACCTGCGTGACCCGCAGGCCCTCCTTCTCGGCTGCCTCGAGGTACTGCTGCACATCGCGGTTCGGGTCGACCACAACCGCTTCGCCGGTGCGCTGACATCCGATCATATAACTCGCTTGCGCGAGCGCGGTATCGTAGAAACGCTTGAAGAACATCGGTGATTCCTTTCGAAAGAGTGGTGATGTATGTCCGCGACGACTGCGATGGTGCGGAACGCGCCACGATTCTGGTAGAGCACGAAGCCGCCCATGACGAACAGGAAGACGGCGAACGCGCGCTTGAGCGTGGCTTGCGGCACGCGCGCCGCGAGCGCGGTGCCTGCGAGTGCGCCAACGACCGCCACGGCGGTGAACGTGGCCAGGAAGGTCCAGTCGATCGTTACGCTGCCGACATAGCCCACGAAGCCCGACGCCGAATTCATCGCGATCACCAGCAGCGAGGTGCCCACCGCCTCGCGCATCGGAACGCCCGCAAGGACGACGAGCGCGGGCACCACCAGAAAGCCCCCACCGATCCCGACAAGTCCCGTCAGCACCCCAACGCCTAGGGCAACGGGAGCAAGGAGTGCAAGACGCGGAGCTCGACGGGTTATGGCGTGCTCATCCCGGCGGCCCCAAAGCATGGAGGCAGCCGCGGCCAGCATCACGATTGCGAGGAGCGCGAGCTGCTCCGCGCCGCTGAGCAGCACGGCGAGCCTGGCGCCGGCGAACGCCCCGAGCATTGCCAGAACGCCGAAGGGGAGCGCCGTCTTGATGCGCACGTTGCCAAGCCGCCAGTGCACCCCCGCGCTGACCAGACTCGTGATGCCCACGACGGGCAGGCTCATCGCGATAGCGGGCTTCGCGGCGTACCCGAGTACGTAAACCAGCACCGGCACCGTCAGGATCGAGCCACCGCCGCCAAGCAGCCCGAGCGACAATCCGATCAGTGCAGCGAGGGTGAGACCAAGGGTGAGCATCAGCACGGGAGGAAGGTCGGTTTCGCTGAACGAGGGACGCTACGACCGGGTCAGGGATCGTCTCATGGCAAGCTTCTAGTGTTCAACTGATTAGCAGATTACTGGTCAACCCGCCTGTTGTCAACCCGCGTTGCGGCCGCGTCAGAGGACCTGCACGGCCAGCAGCGCACATACGGCAGTCACCAGCCCTCGCGTGCGCTGCGGAGTGCATTGCCACGCGCAACGCGCGTGACTTTCGGCGCACACCAATTCCCGCTTTCACTCCGGCGCAACTTCTCGTGCGGCTGTCGGAGTTCGCCATTTCGCGGTGATCGAAACCCTCATCGTGCGCGGCGCGCCCGGCATGATGTTGTGGTTGTTGAATGCGGTGGCGAAGTACCGTCGGCCGAGCAGATTCTCGACGTTGATCTGGCCGCGAACGTGCGACGACAAGACGGCAAATGCCGCGCCGTCGACGCGCGTGAAGGTGGGGAGCCGGACAGCATTGTCGATGCCAGCGTACATCTCGCCCTGATGCACCACGCCGAGCCCGATACCGATCGGCCGCGCGATCTGATAGCGGTTCCACAGCGAAACAGTGCGGTGAGGTACGAGCGGCACCGTCGCGCCAGCCTTCGCCGCCGCGGTGGTGCTGGTGATCGTGGCGCGCTGCACGGCGACACCGCCCATGACTTGCCATGCGCGGGTCACGTGACCAGCGACATCGACCTCGAATCCGGTCGTCCGTTGTGCGCCGGTCTGCACGGTTCGCGCCGGGTCGGCGGGATCGGGTGCCGCCGTATTGGTTCGATCCAGCCGATAGGCCGCCGCGGTCAGCGCGAGGTTCGGACGCACATCCCATTTGGCCCCGACTTCGCGGTTGCGAAACTGCTCCGGCTTGAGCGTCTGCGACGTCACCGTTAACGCCGTGAACTGGTCACCGGGACTCGGCAGGAATGACACGCCATGACTGGCGTAGAACGAAAGCGACGTCACCGGTTTGAGCACGAGCCCAACACGCGGCGCGAGCAGTTGGTCCGTTCGCGCCAGCACCTGGCTATTCCGGTTGTTGTGGTACCGGATGTCGAAGCGCTCCGAGCGCAGGCCGAGAACGGCTTGCAACCATGACGACAGGACGATCTGGTCCTGCACATAGGCGGACACGGCGTTCACCGTTGCCTCGTTGTCCGCGTCCGTTGCACCCTGGCGAAAGCTCACGGCAGTTCCCACGGTCGGTGCCGTGAACGGAACACTCAGCGTTATTGCACCGTTTGCAGAACCGTTCGCGAAGTAGCCCGTGTTGCGGACTTGCGCCGTGTGCTGACGACCAACTTCCACCCCGGCCATAAAGGCGTGCTGGAATGCGCCAGTGGACATCGCGTATGTCACGTCGGTCTGGCTGAACAGGTTTCGACGCTGAACGGCATCGCTGTAAGCGCTGAGCGTCGCCTGCGTCCCGACCGCATTCACCGCACTCGGAAAACTGTTCTGATAGAACTTGTCGTAGTCCGCAAAGCGGGAGACGTTTCGAACGGTCAGGCCACTCGGAGCCGTGTACTGCAGGGTGAGGCCGAGCGCGTTGACCCGCGCCGACGCGTTGTTGACGGCAGGATTGCCGAAGAAGGTGGTGCCGTTGGTAGCAATGGGTCGCCCCTGAAACGACGGGATACCGCGATCCACCCGGCGGTCGTCACGGAAAAGCTCATAGCTTGCTCGCATCGTCGTGCGCTCGCCGAGCGTAACGGCCAGCGCCGGGTTGACACCGTAGCGTTCGATTCGGGCGGCGTCGCGAAACCCACCAGATCGCTCCGCCATGACGTTCACTCGCGCGGCCGTCGCAGGTGAGAGACCCTGTCCCACATCGAGGGTAGCGCGCTTGTGATCAAACGAGCCGCCCTCGAGCGTAAGCGAACGCGTCGTCGACCACTCGGCTGTTTTGAGCACCCGATTGATCACGCCTCCGCCTGCGCCACGCCCGAAGATCATCGCGCTCGCACCTTTTATCGCTTCCACCCGGTCGACGTTGTATACATCGCGCAGGTATTGGGCATCGTCGCGGGTCCCGTCGATGAGAAAGTTGGCCGTGGTGTTGTTGCCGCGAATGGTGGGCTGGTCTCGGTGCCCCTCGCCCAGGCTCATCGTGACGCCGGGGATGTAGCGAACGACATCGGCCATGCTCTGCATCGCCTGGTCGGCGATAAGCTCCCGAGAGACAACAGACACGGCCTGCGGGGTGTCGCGAAGCGACCGTTCGGTTCGGGTGGGTGAACTCGTGCGCCGCACGAGATAGCCCGGCTGTCGCGCTGCGCTCGCTGTGACCATGACGCGGTCGAGTGCCTGTGGCGCATCGCCCGCTATCCCCAAAGGGGCTACCACTACCGTATGCGCATTGGTGAACCGGGCCGCAAAGCCTGTCTCGTGCAGCAGTTGTTGAAGCGCAGCCCGCGGTGTGAACACGCCCGAAACAGGATGCGACCGCTCGCCACTCAGCGACGCCGCGTTTACACGAACGACCAGGTCGGACTGACGTGCAAATTCCGCCAACGCGTCCGCCAGGGGCAGTGAGGGAATGTCGAATGGTCGCAGTCGCATCGTGTCGAGCCTCACGCCGTCTGCGACGCGCGGTGGGGACTGCAGCGGCGTCGGCGTGAACCGATCCGCCTGCTGGGCGCGGAGTGGCTGCGGGGTTATCACGGCGCAGCTCATCGAAGCGCAGCCGAGTAAACAGAAGACGAGAGGTCGCATGGAGACTGATGCAAGAAAGAAGGTGATGCGGTGCTCTCTCAGGATGTCAGGGTCGCCGCCTGCGCGCCCTTCGGCAGTTCTACCGAGACCGTACGCCGTCCAGCGCCTCGCGTGGGTTGGGCCAGTGCCGGTTGGAGAATTGAATACCGATAACTATTATCCCATATGGTTCGTCAGACACCCATCCTCGTCGTCGCGAAACACGCGCTCATACGCGCAGGCTTGCGAGCGTTACTGAATGCCACGCCCGGCTTTGTCGTGTTGGCAGAAGCGCGCGACCTCGCGGTGGCGGCGGCGCTTGTTCGCAAGCACCACCCGGAAGTGGTGCTCGTCGATGGTGCGCCCGACACGGAGGTGGAGCATCTGGCGCTCGCCTGCCTTCGCACACAACTGCCCGATGCGTGCGTGCTGTTTCTTAGCCGAGCAGAGGGGAGCGACTCGGCGGTCGAGTGCCTGCCGTACGATGCCGGCGTAACGGACTTCTGCAGCGCAGTTGATAACCTGCGTGGAGGTGACTGCAGGGCGTGCGCGCTCCGGGCACAGTGCCCCGCGCCGACGCTCTCGGCGGCACTGAGTCGACGCGAACGTCAGGTGGCGGTGTCCGTCGCTTCAGGGATGAGCAGCAAGCAGATCGCAGGCTCGCTCGGTATCAGCCTTCGAACGGTTAACACCTACCGCGAGAGCCTCGCGCGCAAGGTTGGCGCGTCTTCGCCCGCCGTGCTCACTCGCTTTGTCATTGAGTCCGGATTGGAACTGATCGTGGCATAGCGGCTCGCGGCGCATC
>JANOKE010000522.1:0-2662 GCA_031419135.1 Gemmatimonadaceae bacterium | reverse complement strand
GGATCCTTGGTGAAGCGACCCTCACCCACGTAGCCACGAATGACACCCGTCGCATCGTCGGTGGAAAAGCGCGCGAAGCTCATGGGCCCGGCCTTCACTAAGGATCCGCTGTCGACATTTGGTGGCGCGGGTGTGGTGGAGATTGCCAAACTGCAGTCGCTGCTCCAGCATATTTGCCGCAATGGATTCGAGCACCACGTTGCCGGCACGTTCTCGCACGTGGCCGACGCTGTGCACGAGGCCACCACGCGCTATCTGGGTTGGGATATTCTCAGGCACGGCCAGCCATGACCGTTGTGGCTGGCGTGGACTTCGGCACGCAGAGTGTCCGGGTGTCCATCGTGGACAGCGTTCGCGGCGTGATCGGCCACGGCGTGTCGGAGTATCCGGTAACGCGCGACCGAAACGATCCCGACTTTGCCACGCAGTCGCACCACGAGCACATGCGGGCCCTCGTCGAGGCCATGCACAGTGCGTTGCGCGATGCTGGAGTGCCTGGACGCGTGGTTCGCGCGGTGGCACTCGACACCACGGGTTCGACGGTGATTCCGGTGGGCGAAGGACTCGTACCGCTGGACGACTACTACCTGTGGTGCGACCATCGCGCCAGGGATGAAGCAGCGCGCATCACCGCGGTGGCCCATGAGCGAAAACTGCCGGCCATAAACTGGTGTGGCGGCGTCTATTCATCCGAGTGGGGTTTTGCCAAGCTGCTGCATTGGCTGCGCCATAATCCTGACAAGCGAACGAAATTGGTCACGGCGCTCGAGCACTGTGACATGGTGGCGGCGGTGCTGTGCGGTATCACGGATGCCGCGCAGGTACCGCGCAGTATCTGTGCCATGGGCCACAAGTGGCTGTGGAACGCGTCGTTGGGCGGCTTTCCGCCCGAGGAGTTCTTTGTCGCAGTCGACCCGCTGCTGGCTGGTGTGCGTGACCTGCTTGATGGTCCGTATCGCACGTCCGATTCCCTGGCCGGCACGTTGTGCGCGGTGTGGGCCGGGCGATTGGGACTGACGGCGGGCATTCCCATACCGGTGGGCGCGTTCGATGCGCATTGGGATGCGGTGGGCGCGGGCGTGGCCGAAGGGGACATTGTCAACGTCATCGGTACGGCCACGTGCATCATGGGTATCGCACACGATGCGGGCCTCGTACCCGGCGTGTGCGGAGTGGTGAACGGTTCGATTCACCCCAGCTACATGGGTATCGAAGCCGGGCTGTCGGCCTGCGGCTATCTGTTCGAATCGCTGGCGTTGCGTGCCGGACGCAGCGTGGCCCAACTGTCGGCGGGTCTGGCCGACTATCGCGCCTGCCAGACCGGCCTGTTGCGTCTCACGTGGGACAACGGGGATCGCACGGTGCTGGTGAATCCCAACCTTGGTGGCGTGACGCTGGGATGGAATCTCAATTCCACGGCGGAAGACGATTTGTTCTCCGCCATTGAAGGAACGGCGTTTCACACGCGCGTGATCTTCGAACGCATGCGCGAACATGGTGTGCCGATTCGTCGTGTCATTCACGGCGGCGGCATACCGCAAAAGAATGACGTGTTGAATCGCGTGTACGCGAGTGTGCTCAACATGCCGGTGCTAGTGCCCGAAACGTCAATTACGAGTCTGGGCAGCGCGATCTTTGCGTTTCTGGCGTGTGGTGAGTTTGCCACTATCGAACAGGCGCAGGCGGCGCTGTGTCCGGGGTATCGGGAGGTGCTTCCCGATGCGCGGAGTGTCGCCGTGTACGAGCGGTTGTATCCGTTGTACCGCGAGGTGTATTTCGCGATGGGGACGCCCGATTCGTCTCCGGTGGCGATGGGGCAGGTGCTGCCGACGGTTCGTGCGATTGCGGCTGAGGTGCGGGCTGGGCGCTAGTGTAGTGCGTCAGAAATTTCTTGCCGTTTGGTGTGTGGCATGTCGGCAGGTTTGGTGTGATGCCTCCGCTCGGTTGATGCGCTATCGCAAAGCCGCGGCATTTCGCGAAGGTCGTTCGATCGGCCCAGCTACGGGCGATCAAGAGGTAGACACCACTGACGAAACCCCAGCAGCATTCACCGCGGAGGGCGCAGAGGAAACGAGGGAGTCCTCTGCGCCCCCTGCGTCCTCGGCGGTGAATTGTCGTTGGAGCGAGTCTCGATAGGTTGATGCCAGCGTCGGGCGTCAGAAGGTGCTTGCCGTCCCGTGCGTGGCATTTCTACCTCCCCATCGCGGAGTTCCTCCTGGGGGGCAGAGCACGATATTCGACGGTGCGCACTGGTCGCCCAATGTAAAGAAGCGTTGGACGCACTACACTAGCGGAAACAACTTTGGTGAATGGAGTAAGCGCCGGGCCTACAACGGAAAAATGGGTCTGAGAAGTGGGATTCCCCATGGTACTGTACCGTTTATGAATACCACGGTGACTCTCGACAAAGCCGGACGGGTCCTCATCCCGAAATCTCTCCGGGATGAAATGCACCTGGAGGCCGGAGACACGCTCGAGCTGGAATCCGAAGGTGAAAGGTGATCGGATGACGCTGCGTCCGGTTCGCGCTGGCTCCGCGTTGCTTAAGGAGCACGGCGTCTGGGTATTCCGGCGCGGCGGCCACTCGATATCGGCGGAGACAACAACTCAGGCTCTTGAAGCAGCGCGTCACGAACGCGACCGCGCACATCGCAGTCCGCGA